>DATNNU010000195.1:0-3777 GCA_035601675.1 Steroidobacteraceae bacterium
AAGAGCGTGGCGCTGCATATGCTCGAGGACCTGGATTTCTACTGCGTCGACAACATACCGGCGGCGCTGCTCAAGCCGTTCATCTCGCATACGGTGCGCAGCAGCTCCACCGTCTATCAACGCACGGCGATCGGCATCGACGCCCGCAATCCCGGCGACGAGATCGCGACCGTGCCGATGCTGCTCGATGAGCTCAAGCGCAGTGGCATTGAGTGCGAGCTGGTGTTTCTGGTGGCGAGTGACGAGGAGTTGCTGCGCCGCTTTGCCGAAACGCGCCGCAAGCACCCCTTGAGCCGCCGCGGCGAAAACCTGCAGGAAGCCATTGCGATCGAGCGCGGGCTGCTCGAACCGCTGGTGAATGCGGCTGATCTGGTGGTGGACACCTCGCGCATGGGGGTACACGATTTGCGCGAACTCATCAACCGCCGGGTCGGCCAGCGGCCGCGCGATCGCATGTCAGTGCTGCTGGAATCCTTCGGCTTCAAGCACGGCATCCCCGGAGATGCCGACTTCGTGTTCGACGCGCGCTCGCTGCCCAATCCTTACTGGCAGCCGACCTTAAGGTCACTCACCGGTCGTGATGAGCCGGTAATACGTTTTCTTGAAGCGCAGCCGGGAGTCGCCACGTTTATCGACGATGTCGCGCGGTTCATCGAGGGGCGCATACCCGAGCATCAGGCTGCCAACCGACGCTATCTGACGGTCGCGATCGGCTGCACCGGTGGCCAGCACCGATCGGTCTACATCGCCGAGCAACTTGCGGCGCGGATCGCGGCGCACTGGCCGCAGGTCGCGGTTCGACACTCAGGCTTGGCCGAGCCGGCCCGGAGCATGCGCGCGCTCGCCAGCACCGACTAGCCGCCGGAACGCTTGGCGGCAAAACCGCGGCGTAGCAGCTCCGCGACCACGGCATCGCGATGCTCGCCCTGGATTTCAATCACTCCGTCCTTGACCGTGCCGCCGCTGCCGCAGCGGCGTTTGAGATCTCTCGCCAGCCTCTCCAGTTCGACGGCTGCCAGCGGCAAGCCGGTGATCAGTGTCACCGCTTTGCCGGCACGACTCTGCGTCTGGCGACTCACGCGCACCTTGCCCGCGTCGGCACGCAGCGCGGTTCCGGCGGCCGTCTTGCACACGCATTGCGCGAGTGGGCGGCGACAGCCGGGACACATTCTGCCCGCGCCGGTGCTGTAAACGATGCTCATCGAATCGACTCCTGCCGCAGGAAGATAGCGCAAACGTCGTGCCGGACGGCACAAATTTGTTCCCAAATACAAAGGTGGCACGCCGTCACAGCGGCTGTGCGACAATTTTCGTTGCCGCGGAAATTGCCGCAACCGCTGCGCTTTGCCGAGCGGCGCGGCGCCGGGCGCAGGCTGCCGCGCCAATTATTAAATTACTACTGACAGGGTACGCAGTGCCGATCGAACTCAAATTTCATCACGGTGGAGTCAGCGTCCCGGATCTCGAGGCGTCGATACGCTGGTATCACGACATGCTCGGCTTTGAAGTCGAGAGTCGCTTCGAGATTCCCAAGGCGCGCGCCAGGGTGGCGATGATCAGGCGCGGCCCGCTGCGCATGGAGCTGTTTCAAGTCCAGGACGGCAAGCCGCTGCCCGACGATCGTCGCGTTCCCGACCGCGATCTGCAGACTCACGGCAACAAGCACGTCTGCTTCGGCATTCAGAGCGTCGACGAAGCCGAACGGGAACTGCGCGCCAAGGGCGCCGACATCGTGTTCGTCGGTCGATTCAAGGATCTGGCGCCGAACATTTTTATGCGCGACAACAGCGGCAATCTGATCGAGTTCATCGAGCAGCCGGATCTCTGGTAGCTGAGCGAAACTCAGCCGGCCTCGATGAGCGGCAGGTCGTGCGCCATCAGTTTCAGAGCCGGCAGGACGGTCGTGGCTGCCAGCGGCGCACCGCCCAGAAACGCAATGACATCGTCGCGCTGCTGCATTGCATCCTGGTAGCCCAGCGCGATCAGCTCACGCGTGAAGCTCGATTCGAACATCAGGTAGCTCGCGAGCTGTGCGCCGGCCGATCCGCGCGCACCCATCACGCGCAGCAGGGCGCGCAAGCCGCGCGGCAGACTGCGCATGTGCTGGGTCGCGATCACGCGCATGTCGGCGCTCGGTGCGATGACCAGCGTCGCCACCTTGCGCATGCCCGGCACGGCGGCCGGTGCGGCTTCGACGATGCTGTTGAGGCGCTGCATGTGCTCGACGTTGGCGTAGATCTGATCCATGAACAGCGTATCGAGCATGTAGCCGAACAGCTGCCCGGGGGCGGGCGGCTGCACCACGGTGCGCGGCCGCGCGTTGACGCCGGCACCATGCTCGGCTCGCACGCCGATCACCAGCAGCCGGTCGGCACCCAGATGAATCGCCGGACTGAGCGGCCACAGCTGCCGCTGCGCGCCGTCGCCGAAGAACTCATCGCCGAGTTGCTCCGGCGGGAACAGAAATGGCACGCCCAGACTCGCCATCACGTGCTCGAGGCGCAGCTCGGTACGGCGGCCGATGCGCTGCTGGCGAACCCACTCATGGGTGTCACTGGTGCCCTGAAAGAATGCCACCGACGACGCCGAGCTGTAGCTGGTCGCGCACAGCGCCAGTGCCCGCAGATCGCCGCCGTCGATGCTGCGCTGAAGGCTGTGCCAATCCAGGTGCCGCGCCAGCAACGAGCGCAGCGGCGAGTTGTCGAACAATGCCAGTGGCGGCGGCAGCAGCAGGCCACCGGAAATCAGCGACAGCGCCCAGTGCATGCCGGAGCGCAGCATGCTGGCGGCATCGACCCGAAATACCTGTTGCACGTGAAAGTTCGCCCACACGTGCTCGAGGCCCGCCACCGCGCGCTGCCAGCGAAACGCCTCGGTGCCGAGCACCGCCGCGGCCACGGCGCCGGCCGACGTGCCGACGATGATCGGAAACGGATTGGGCGCCAGCGGCAGCATCTCCGCGATCGCCTTGAGCACGCCGACCTGGTAGGCCGCTCGCGCGCCGCCGCCGGGCAATACCAGTCCGACCGTCGGACCGATCGGTGCGCGGCCCCTGGGTAAGGCGTCGGCAGCCATGGAGCTAAGCATAGCGGAGCGCAGCTAAACCCCACCTGTACGGCCGTCTCGTTCTGCCAAGCGCGTCTCTCTTCGGCGCCGGCGCTGCCGCTTCGGTGGCTTTAAGGCAACGGCCGGGTCGTGGAATGGCGGGCTGGCAGGCTGCTATCGAATGGTGACCCGAAGGATCTGCATCGAGTTGGTGCCGCCGGAGACGCCCGACAACTCACCCTTGGTGAGGATAACGAGGTCATTCACATCCACCAGCCCGAGTTCGAGCAGCCGGTCGAAGATCGAGCTGTACAGCGTCTCGGTGTCGGTAGTCACGATGTCGAAAGGCACCGCGTAGACGCCGCGATAGAGCGTCACCCGCCGCCGCGTGGCCTCGTGGCGGGTGAAGGCGTAGACCGGAATATCCGAGCGGATGCGCGACATCCATAGCGGCGTCATGCCCGACTCGGTCAGCGCTACGATCGCCCGTACCCGCATGTGATTGGCCGTGTAGATGACGGCCATCGCAATCGCCTCCTCGGTGTTGCCGAACTCCTCGTCGGCGCGCCCCAGGGCGCGCGGCGAGCCGAGCTGGTATTTTTCCGCGCCGCGGATCACGTCCGCCATCGCCTGCACGGCCTTGACCGGAAACTTGCCGGCCGCGGTTTCGGCCGAGAGCATCACCGCATCGGTGCCATCGAGCACCGCGTTGGCGACGTCACTAACCTCGGC
>DATNNU010000196.1:0-4432 GCA_035601675.1 Steroidobacteraceae bacterium
GCTGCTGGTGGAGAACTCGGTCGGATCGATCGCGAGGTCGTAGCGGCAGGCGCGCAGGCGGCGCAGCGCGGCCAGGTAGCGTCCGAGCTGTTGCGGCTTTCTGTGGGGAAAGACGATGACCCGGCGCACCCCCGGCATACCGCGCAGCAGCTCCGCCGCTGCCGGATAGGCAAGCGCGAGATCGATCGCCGCATCCGGCAGCAGCTGGTGCAGGTAGCGGATCAGCGGCGTCAGGAACAGCGTGTTGCCGATGCGGCCATTGATGCGGCAGATCAGCACCGTGGATATCTCTTCGGGCCGCAGGCTGGTGGCGTAGTCGGGTGTGCTGAGCAGCCGGGCCAGCAACCATCCGAGATACTCGCGTGAACGGTGGCGCAGGTTCTTGGAAAGGAATCGGATGCGCACCCGGGCCCGGCGCCAGCCTGACAGTCCCGCAGTGGCACTCGGCGCTGCCGGCCGATCGGTCGAAGCAGGCGCGGGGCGTACTCGTTCGGCAGCGTTGTTGTCGGGATGGCTATTAATGGGCATCTCTGTGCTCGGCAGCGCGCCGAGCGCCAAGCTGAATAAATTCGCTCGAGCAGATTATTGTATGTCGCCAGGCTTCGGGATCGACCGGATATTACGCTGACTGATCGATCGAACCGCCGGCCTGCGATCGCTGGCCTGGGCGATTATAGGTATTAATTTTCAAAGGGTTGAATCTATGACAGAGAAAGCACATGAGGTAGTCGCTGGTGTGTATTGCTGGCGGGCGCTAGCCGCGCAGGCCAGACGATGACGCCAGCGCCGCTGGCTACGCTTGAGGTCGAAACGGGTCCGAAACCCAGCGGCTGCGTGATCTGGCTGCACGGTCTGGGCGCCGACGGCCACGATTTTGAGCCGGCCGTGCCGGCGCTGGTGACGCCCGGCGGCCGTGCGCTGCGCTTCGTGTTTCCGCATGCCCCGGTGCGCGCCGTGACACTGAACGCCGGCGCCAGGATGCGCGCCTGGCACGACGTGCATGGTTTCGACCGCAATGCCGCGCAGGATGAGCGCGGCGTGCGCGATTCCGACGCTGGCATACGCGCGCTGATCCGGCGCGAAAACGAGCGTGGCATCGCCACCGAACGCATCGTGCTTGCCGGATTCTCCCAGGGCGGCGCGATGGCACTGTTTACCGGCACGCGGCTGTCGGAACAGCTCGCCGGGATCATCGGGCTGTCGTGCTACCTGCTGCTCGCCGCGAGCTTTGCGGTCGAGCGCCAGGCTGCAAATCAGACCACGCCGATCTTTCTGGCGCACGGTACATTCGATGCCGTGGTCGATCCGCGTCTGGGTGAGGAGACACGCGCGCTGCTCGAGGCCGAGGGCTATCCGGTGGAGTGGCATCGCTATCCGATGCCACATGCAGTGTGTGCCGAGGAGATCGCAGCGATCGGGGCGTTTTTGCACAGGGTGCTGTGAGCGCCAGCAGCGCATCGCCGGCCGATCGGCCGCTGCGCCTGAGCACCCGGGCCGCCATTGAATCGATGTTTGATGCCGCGCTGGCTGCGGCCGACGGCAGTGCCGGAGCGCACTGCATCCACGAACTATGGATGCGCGATGAGCTGCAGCTCAATATCGAGGCGGCGCTCGAGCGGCTGTGGAAGCACGCGGCAGCCTCGATTCCTGAATGGCTGCCGATGCGCTACATCGACTGGCTGCCGCTGGCGTATGAGGTGGCGAGCCGATTTCAGGCGGACGGCGGTCGCAGCAACATCTATCTGGTGCTGCTCGACTACAGCGACAGCCGGGATGACCCGTACGGCGTGTACGTCGGCATGAGCCGCTATGCGCCGTCAGTGCGCTTCGATCAGCACAAGGCGGGCATCCGCTGCGCCGGCTGCGTGTTGAAGCGCGGCATCGAAGTGCTGACCGGACCTACCCTGCATCTGCAGCATATCAGGCGAGCGCAGGCGGCGAGGATCGAGGAACAGTTCGCCGAAGCGCTGCGGGCCGAAGGCTTATTCGTCCAGGGAGGGCACTGAAGCTGGCAATTGCCGCGCATGCTAGGTCTTGGTTCTCTGTTGGTCGGCGCGCTGCTCTTTCTCCAGCGCCGTCAGGATCTGGGTATGGTCGGTCGGTACCTGCAAGGTCGCGGCGTCAGCATCATGTCGATCTTGTACCATCGGCAGATCGCGTCGCAGCTCCTCCAGCAGGCGAATCAGCGTCGTCGTTTTCTGCTCAGTCAGAATATTCACCTGCAATTCCATCTGCCCGCGCCGTTGCTCGAGTTTGGCGAGCCGGTTCTGCCCAATCAGTACGATGGTCGTGATCAGCAACGCCGCCAGGCTGACAATCGTCTGCAGCGCGGTAAATGGCGGCGGATCGAACGCGGCGATGCCGATGCGCGTCGCCATCACATTGGTCAGGATCCATAGCGCGACGAAGATCAGGATTGCGCTGAGAAACGCCGGCCGGCCGATGACGTCGCCGAGGCGTTCCAGCAGCCGTTGCGCGCGTCCCAGCCTGCGCTCCTCGCGCTTGTAATAGTCGGCGATGGCTTCGATGTTCTGGCTGATCGAAGCGGGCACCGCGTCGCCGGAGGGTGGTTTAGAATTCACAGTCCAGGCGCAATGAGGAACGGCTCGCGCACGCCCGCGAGCGTATCACGATGTCAAAATCATGGAAGCGCACGCTTTACGCTGCCGGCGCGCTGCTCGCGCTAGCGGTGCTGGTCATGGCGATCGTGCTGCTCTCATGGCGCGGACATGCCAAAGCGCAACTGGAGGCTGCCGCCTCGGACGCGCTCGGCATGGAGGTCAAAATCGGTGGCCCGCTGGTTTTGAAATTTTTTCCAAGCCTGAAAGTGACGCTTGAGGATATGCGTATCCGTAGCCGCGACACCGAGCTCGCCTCGGCCAAGCAGGTCACGCTCGGCATCCAACTGGTGTCGCTACTGCGCCGCCAGGTGCGGATCGCCAACATCGAGTTGCAGCACGTTACCATCGCTATCGAGCGCGGCCGCGATGGCAAGTTCAACGTCGAGAGATCGTTGCCGGGCACGACTGCAGTACCGGAGATCGCATCTACCGACCTATCGCTTACCGACCTGACGTTTGTCTATGCCAATCGGCAGCAAGGCACGAGCGTGCATGCGGGCTCGTGCCAAGTGCGGGCGACCAACCTGCAAGTCGCGGCAACGAAGAGCGACGATCTGATAAAGGGCCTGAGCGTGTCGGGGAGGGTGTCCTGCGAGCAGATCAAGACCAAGGATCTGCCCATGACTAAGGTCGAGTTTAGCGCCCAGTTCAGCAAGGCCGTGCTCGAGGCAAAGAATGTCAGGTTGCGGGCCTTCGGCGGCCAGGGGACTGCCGACGTGCGCGCCGACTTCTCCGGGTCCGTGCCCGTTTACCGCGTGCACGGGGTGCTGTCGAAGTTTCGCCTGGAGGAGTTCTCGAGGAATTTCTCGCAGAGGAAGATCGGCGAAGGGTTGATGGATTTTCTGACCGACCTGAGGATGACCGGCACCAATGTGGATGAGATGACTCGGAGCAGCGAAGGGGAAGCCTCGCTGCGTGGCAGCGGCCTGACGCTCGAAGTCGGCGATCTGGACGATGAATTGGCGCACTACAAGGCCACGCAGCGCTTCAACCTGGTCGACCTGGGTGCGTTCCTGCTGGCCGGCCCGATCGGCCTGGCGGTGACCAAGGGCCACGACTATTCGAAGGTCAGCAACTCAGGCGGCAGCAGCCAAATTCAGACTCTCATCTCCGAATGGCACGTCGAGCGCGGCGTAGCGCAGGCCAAGGATGTGGCGATGAGCACCAAGGCCAATCGGCTCGCACTCAAGGGAAACCTCGACTTCGTCACTCAGAGTTTCCAGGACGTGACCGTGGCCGTGATCAGCAAGCATGGTTGCGTCACGGTACAGCAGAAGGTCCACGGGTCATTCAGCCATCCGGATATGGATAAGCCGAACGTGGTGCACTCGCTGGCAGGACCGGGGCTGCACCTGCTTAAAAAGGCGAGGCACATGCTGGGTGGGCACTGCGAGGTTTTCTACGCCGGGTCCCTGCCGCCGCCGCAATGAGCTTCGGCGCCGCGCGCTCAGGCAGCGGGTTCCTGATCGCGACGCCTGATGAGGTTCGCTCGCCAGTAGAGCGCGGCGCCGACCAGATTGACGGCGAGCGTCGTCAGGCCGATCTTGAGGGCATACAGCCCGGAACTTCGGACCTCTACTACCGGGATCAGCGAGAACACGATCGACAGCAGCGTAACCAGCATGCCGGCGACGCAGGCGGCACGCAGCACCAGACCCGGCCGTGCTCCGAAGCGCGCCCCCGCCAGCAGCGGCACGCTGAACATCAGCAGGTAGTTGATCGCGTAGCTGACGTTGCCGCAGGTGACCAGCACCTGGAACGCCTCTTGATTGCCGGTTCCGGCGATGGCGAGGACGCATAGCAGCACCGCG
>DATNNU010000197.1:0-9015 GCA_035601675.1 Steroidobacteraceae bacterium
TCGCGGCCGCGCTCGACCTGGCGCCGCGCGACTGGAGTCTGAGCTTTCAATCGCGCTTCGGCGCCAATCGCTGGCTCACACCGGCCACTGATCGCAGCCTGCGCGAGCTGCCACGCCGCGGCATTCGCGCGGTGACCGTGCTGTGTCCGGGTTTCGCGGCCGACTGCCTCGAGACCCTGGAAGAGATCGCGCTCACCGGCCGCGACATCTTTCTGCAGGCCGGCGGCGAGCGCTTCGATTATGTACCGGCGCTCAATGGCCGCAGCGATCACGCCGGCGCGCTCGCGCGGCTGATTGTGCGCAGCAGCGCCGACTGGTCCGTGGCCGTCGGCGCGCCGTCGCTGCTGCGCTGATGTTCGGCCGCTTTCTGGAACTCGGGATCGCCACGCCCGACATCGCCGTGTCGGTGCAATTCTATGAGCAGCTGGGATTCTCGCAGCTGATCACGGGCGATGCCTGGACGCACCGCTACGGGGTGCTCAGCGACGGCCGTGTGCACCTGGGTCTGCATGAGCGCTCGATGCCCTCGCCGGCGCTTACTTTCGTGCTGCCGCAACTGGCGAGCGCGCAGCAGCGGCTGCGCGCCGCGAAATTCGAGCCGGAGCTGGCAGCCCTCGGCGAAGACAGCCTGCACCAGTTGCGTCTGCGGGACCCCGCCGGCCATGCGGTGACGCTGCTCGAAGCGCGCACCTTTTCACCGGCGGCGCCGGGATCGCACGCGCAATCCCGCTGCGGCTATTTTTCGCACCTGAGCCTGCCGCAGGCCGACCAGGACGCGGCGCGCGCGTTCTGGGAGCGCGCCGGTTTCGTGGCTTTGGGCCAGGAGGATGAGCCGTTCGCGCATCTGTCTCTGACCAGCGATCACCTCGATTTAGGCTTTCATGAGCCCGGCACGTTCGACTCTGCGCTGCTGGTTTTCGAATGCGCCGACGTTGCAACACGCATCGCGCAATTGCGCGAGCTCGGTGTCGCGCCGTCAGCGCAGTTGCCGCGCGGCCTCGACCGCAAGCGCAGCGCCCTGGTGACCGCACCGGAGGGCACCAGGCTGCTGCTGGTGCCGGCGCGCGGCTGACGCCGGCTCAGGGCGGCGCGGTGCTCTCGCGCTGCGCCACCAGCCGATAACGCACGTGCATGCGCTCGGCGACGCGCAGCGCGCCGAGCGCGACGCTGTAGGGCGTGAGGCCCAGCTCGGCATGCGTCAGATCGAATTCGCCGCTGGCGATCAGCTCATCCGGCGAGCGCTGCAGCGCCAGCGGCAGATCGACTTGCAGTGCGTGATCCCGCACCACGATGCGCGTGTCCATGCGCAGACCGTCGGCCTCGGTGCGCACCTGTTGCGACTGCAGGTGGATCACCGGGAAGCGCGCCGCATCGAGCAGCGCCGCGCCGAGCATGTGATCGCGCGTCCCCGCTATGGCAACGTCGTCCACCTTGGTCTGAAATTCCTCGCCTTGCGCCGCCCGCAGTTGCGACTCGTCGACGCTCAGCGCAGCGACCGGAAAATCCAGCTGCCAGCTGCTTTGCGCAGGATCCGTCGCCACGACGACTTCGCCGGACAACTGCCGCACCGCGACCACGTGATTGTGACCCAGCAATGCCATGCGCCCGGCGCGGTAGACCAGAATCAACACCTCGGAACGCACGGCGTCGATCCGGTAGCGCTCGGCGCCCGCGGGCGCAGCCGTCGTGGTCGCGGCCGGAGCCGGAGTCGCGCGTGAGCCTGGTCCCGGCACCGACCGGCAGCCGCTCAGGCACAGCGCCGCCACCATCAGTGCCGTGCCGGGCGCAGCGCGTGTCATCGTCCGCCGGCCTGCTGCGCTGCCAGACTGGCGCCTGGCCGGCGCGGCTGGTAGCTGCAACCGGCGATATGCGAGGATAGGCTGGTCCATGTTACGGGGGGCCGCTGCAACGCTCGCCGTGCATTAGATAGAGATGTCACGCTTTCCCTCCAACCCAACTGGCCCGATGGCGGCCCGCAGAGGATCAATCGATGAGCGAACCGATTTCCCATTCACGTCGGCATGCCCTGAAGCAGTTCGTATTGCTGTGTGGCGCCGCCGGTGCGCTGCAAGTGAATCGATCGGCGCAGGCGGCCGATACGCCGCATCTTGCGCCCACTGAACCGACCGCCCAGGCGCTCGGCTATCACGAAGACGCCAAGAGCGTCGACGCCAAGCAGTTTCCCACCTACCAGCCTGGCCAGGTGTGCAGCACCTGCCTGCAGCTTCAGGGCAAAGAGGGCGACGCATATCGCCCGTGCAATATCTTCGCCGGCAAGCTGGTGAATGCGAACGGCTGGTGCAAGGTCTGGGTGAAGAAGGGCTGAGCGGCGCCTGAGCGCTGCCGGTTCAGGCGGCACGCGTATCGAGTGTCAGCCGCTCGGCCTGACGGCGCAGCAGCGTGCCGAAGCCATGGGTATCGCAAAACGCGGCGACGCGTTCCAGATCCGGAGCGCGTCGCTGCAGATCGGCCCTGACCGCGTCAATCGGCGCATTGCAGACGATACGGGTGAGTGAGCGCGCCAGGTAAGCCGCCTCGCGATGCAGCCGCAGACGCTGCGGCAATGCCGCCGCGCCGCGCAGCGGCAACTCGGCCACCGCATCGAGCCGTTCGAACAGTTCATCGAGCGAGGCATACCGACCCATCAGCGCCGCCGCCGTCTTCGGGCCGACGCCGGGCACGCCCGGCACGTTATCGACGCTGTCGCCGCGCAACGCCTGGTAGTCGGCCATGCGCTCGGGCCGCACACCGAAACGGGCCGCGATCTGCTCGTAGCGATATTCGGCGGCGTCGCTGTAATCCCAGAAGACATCCCCAGGCGCGATCAGCTGCGCCAGATCCTTGTCTCGCGATACCACGGTCACACGCAAACCGTCATCGCGACAACGTTGCGCCAGCGTCCCGATCAGATCGTCAGCCTCGTAATCGTTGCTGGCAAATTCGGCGACCCCGACGTGCCGGCAGAATTCACGGCACAGCGCAAACTGGCGCCGGAGCGCTTCGGGCGCGGCCTCGCGATTGGCCTTGTAGGGCGGATAAAGCTTATGGCGGAAGCAGCGGCCGTGGCTCTCATCGAACGCCACCGCGACATAGCGCGGCCGGCGCCGCTCGAGCAGATCGCCCAGGAAGCACGCGAATCCATACAGCGCCTGCGTTGGATTACCGTCGCGATCGGCGATGTCAGCCGGCAGCGAATGCCAGGCGCGGAACACGTAGACCGACGCGTCGATCAGGTAGATCACTAGCTGAGCCAGCGCGCGATCCGATCGTGCAGCGGGCTGTGACGCGGGAAGTGCGCCAGCAGGTATTCCATCTGATCGGTCAGCACGCGCCGGCCCTTGAGGAATATGTATTCGGCGTAGGTCGGCGTGAACGGTACCGCGATCAGCTGCATCTTGGCCTGCTCGGGCGTGCGCCAGGCCTTCCCGTTGTTGCAGCGACGACAGGCCGCAACCACGTTGGTCCAGACATCCAGCCCGCCCTGGCTGAAAGGACGCACGTGATCGCGCGACAGCTCGCGGCTCGGAAAACGACCCGCGCAGTACATGCACAGGAAGCCGTCGCGGCGGAACAGGGTCTCATTGTTCAGCGGCGGCACATAGTCGTGGCGCGTATTGCCGGGATTGCCGGTGTGCCCGACGGTGGCGATGATCGAGCTGACTTCCAGCACCGTGCGCCGGCCACTGGCGGCGTTTACACCGCCATAGAGCCGATACAGCAGCGAGCCGCAGGTATAGGCGATCTGCTCCTGGTGATACAGTCGCGCCGCCTCGCGATAGTCGATCCATTCGAGCGGCATGCCGGCCACATCGGTGCGCAGCACCATCTGCGATAGCCCGTGCGTCGCCGTATGCGGCACCAGGAACGTCGGATCGGACTCAGCAAGCAGGATATCGGCACTCATGATCTGTAAGATACGGCAGGATTGTGCGAGAATTCAACGATTAAGGATTTTATCGTGCACGCCGTCCAGGGCGTGCATCAGCCCCCGTAGAGCGGCGGCTACTGTAGGGAGAACAATATGCCAGTCACGATCGGCGGGCTTCGAGAGCGCGCGCCGGGAGAAACGCGCGTCAGTCTGGTCCCCGAGATCGCTGACAAGTTGGCCGCCGCAGGAGCGCGCGTGCTGCTCGAACGCGGCGCCGGCGTCAGCGCCCAGTTCCCCGACGCGCTCTACAAGAAGGTCGAATGGGCCGACAGCGCCGAGGCGGTGCTCGCCGCGGCCGACGTGCTGTTGACGGTGCAGCCGCTCACGGTGGCTCAGATCCAGGCGCTCAAGCCCGGCGCGGTGGTAATCGGCTTCATGCAGGCGCACGAGCAGCTGGACATGGTACGCGCGCTGCGCGAGCGCCGGATCACCGGCTTTGCGATGGAGCTGGTGCCGCGCATCTCGCGCGCGCAGTCGATGGATGCGTTGTCGTCGCAGGCTGCCATCGGCGGCTACAAGGCGGCATTGATTGCCGCCAATACGCTCGATCGGTTCCTGCCGATGCTGACAACGGCGGCCGGCACCATCCGTCCGGCGCAGGTGCTGATCATCGGCGTCGGGGTCGCTGGCCTGCAGGCAATCGCCACCGCCAGGCGACTGGGCGCGGTGGTCGAGGCCTACGACGTGCGCAGCGCCACCAAAGAGCAGGTGAAATCGCTCGGCGCCAAATTTGTCGACACCGGCGTCTCGGCCGAGGGCGCCGGCGGTTATGCGCGCGAACTCACGGAGGAGGAAAAGCGCAAGCAGCAGGAAGTACTCGACTCGCGCATCGCCGTCGCCGACGCCGTGATATCCACCGCCGCGATACCGGGGCGGCGCGCGCCACGCATCATCTCGCGTGCCGCGGTCGAGCGCATGAAGGCCGGCGCGGTGATCGTCGACATGGCGGCCGAGTCCGGCGGCAACTGCGAGCTGACCCAGGCCGGACAGACCGTGATCCACCAGGGCGTGAAGATCGTCGGCCCGGTAAATCTGCCTGCGCAGCTGGCATTTCATGCCAGCGAAATGTACGCCCGCAATCTTTACAATTTCCTGAAGCCGGCGCTCGGCAAGGACGCTGCGCTCGCCATCGACTGGCAGGACGAAGTGTTCGCGCAGTCGTGCCTGACGCACGAGGGCGCCATCAAACACGAACCGACGCGCAAGCTGGTGGAGGGAACATGACCGGGATCGTCGCACTGTACATTTTCATGCTGGCCGCGTTCACCGGCTACGAGGTGATCGCGCGCGTGCCGGTGATCCTGCACACCCCGTTGATGTCGGGCTCGAACTTCGTGCACGGCATCGTGCTGGTCGGCGCCATGGTCGCACTCGGCAACGCCAGCACGCCACTCGAGAAGAGCATCGGCTTCATCGGCGTGCTGCTCGCCGCAGGCAACGCGGTCGGCGGCTATGCGGTCACCGAGCGCATGCTGCAGATGTTCAAATCCAGCGGTGCCCGGCGCGGCGGTGCAAAAGGCGGCGCTACCGGGGAGACGCGCTGATGGACCGTTACTTCAGCGCCGATGTGCTGATACAGGCGAGCTATCTGCTCACGGCGTTCCTGTTCATCATGGGACTGAAACGCATGAGCTCGCCGGTCACGGCGCGCAGCGGCATCCTCTGGGCGGGTGCCGGCATGCTGGTGGCGACGCTGGCGACCTTTTTCTATCCCGGCCTGACCAACTTCCCGCTGATCATCATCGCGGTGGTGATCGGCTCGGCGGTCGCCTGGATCAGCGGCCGGCGTGTCGCGATGACCAATATCCCGCAGATGATCGCGCTCTACAACGGCATGGGCGGCGGGGCCGCGGCGGCGATCGCGGCGGTCGAACTGTATCGCGGTAGCCAGCAGACCACGACGGGCGCGACGCTGGCGGTGGTCGGCGGCATCATCGGCGCGGTGTCCTTTGGCGGCAGCCTGATCGCCTTCGCCAAGCTGCAGGGTCTGATCCGCAGATCGCTGCGCTTTGGCGGCCAGCAGCTGCTGAACCTGCTGATTCTCGCGGCCGCGCTGGTGCTCGGCGGCCTGGTCGCCTCGGGCTTCAATGTCACCCCGGCGGCCGTCACCGGCCTGTTTGCGGCGTCGCTGCTGCTCGGACTGTCGATGACACTGCCGATCGGCGGCGCCGATATGCCGGTGGTGATCTCGCTCTACAACGCCCTGACTGGACTCGCGGTCGCGTTCGAAGGCTTCGTGCTTGGCAACGCCGCGATGATCATCGCCGGCACCGTGGTCGGATCGGCCGGCACGCTGCTGACGCAGTTGATGGCGAAGGCGATGAACCGCTCGCTCGGCAATGTGTTGTTCTCGGGTTTTGGCGACACCGGCGCTGCCGCGAGCGGCACCGAAGTCACCGGCAGCCTCAAACCGATCGAAGCTGCCGACGCCGGCGTCATGATGGCGTTCGCGCAGAAGGTGATCATCGTGCCCGGCTACGGCATGGCCGTTGCTCAGGCGCAGCACAAGGTCTGGGAGCTGTGCCAGCTGCTGATCGATCGCGGTGTCACGGTTCGCTTCGCGATCCATCCAGTCGCCGGCCGAATGCCTGGCCACATGAACGTGTTGCTCGCCGAGGCCGGTGTACCGTACGACCTGATCGCCGACCTCGATGAGATCAATGCCGAGTTCGAGACCGCCGACGTGGCGCTGATCATCGGCGCCAACGACGTCGTCAACCCGGTGGCGCGCAATGACAAGTCCAGCCCGATCTACGGCATGCCGATTCTGAATGCCGACAAGGCCAAGAACGTCATCGTGATAAAGCGCGGCCAGGGCGCGGGCTTCTCCGGCATCGAGAACGCGCTGTTCTATCTCGACAACACGCGCATGCTCTACGGCGACGGCCAGGCCGCCGTCGCGGCCCTGATCGCCGCGGTGAAGTCAGTCTAGTCAGCGGCCGCGCTGCAACTGTCGCTCGCGCTGAAGCCGCAGCATCTGTTGCCGCTGTAGCGGCGTTGCGCGTATCCAGCGCTCGCGCAGCTGCGCCCGCTGCTGCGGCGGCAGACTCTGAAAGCGCTGCCAGCGCTGACGAATCAGTGCCCGCTGCTCCGGCGGCAGTCGCTGCCAGGTTTGGAAACGCTCACGCGCGCTGCTGCGCTGCGCCGGTGTCATCGACAGCCAGCGCGATGCGCCGCGCATCAGCGCCTGCTGGCGCGGCGGGGGCAGGCTGTTCCACTGTGCCTGATAGCGTCCGAGCAGCAGCTGCTGCGGCGCCGGTATCGACTCCCATGCCGTGCCGGCGGCCGGCGGCTCGGCCTGTTGCGACCAGCTCGGTGCCGCTGCCGCCAGCAGCAGGATCGCCAGTAGCATGTAGCGCCGGCTCATGGGTGGCTTACCGGCGCCGGCGCGCTCGACACGGGCGGGTCGCCGGGCGCTGGAGCGCCGGCGGCGGACGGCGGCGCAGGCGGCCGGGACGGCGGCTCATTGCCGGCGCGCCGGGCAACCGGGTCGATGTCGGTGCCGGCCAGATAGTCATGCCAGTTCCTGTCTTCGGAATCGACCGAACCCAGAAACTCCAGCAGGCCGTCGTCGATTGGACCGTCGGCCGCAGGCACTGGCCGCAGCAGGCCCAGGCTGCTGCAACCAACGAGGAGCGCGTAGGCACGAAACCTCACGACCCGAGCGTGGGCGCCGTGGCGCCGGCGGCTTCTTCGGCTGCCCATTCATAGAAGTCATAGTCAACATCCTGATCACCGTTGAGCGGTACCGCATCGTTGTCGGTCAGCAGCTCGATATCTTCCATTCCGGCGTTGGCGACGGGGTTCTCGCCCAAACCACGGCCGTGGGGCAGGTAGAGCACCAGCAGCCCCAACGCGGCAGCGACGGCCACGCCGGCCGGCACCCAGCGGCGCGCGAGCGACGGCGTTTGCGAAGGCCTCGCCGCCAAGGCCGCATAACGCGCGCGCGTCAGGCGCGAACGCACCGCGCCCGGCAGCTCCTCGGCGCTCCGGATCAGCAGTGCCCGGGCGCGCTGCTCGAACTCGCTGTTGCCGGCTTCGGTCGGATCGCCAGTCATGTGCGGAACTCTCCAAGCTTTAGGCGCAACGCCTGCAGCGCGCGAAAATAGTGCGTCTTGACGCTGCCCTGCGAACATTTCATCGTGGCCGCGGTTTCCGCGACGTCCAAACCCTCAAGATTGCGCAGCAGAAATGCCTGCTGCTGGCGCGCCGGCAACGCGGCGATCGCCTGCTCGAGCGCCGCCATCGCCTCATCCGACTCCAGTTGTGCCGGCGGCAGCGGCGCCTTGTCCACCGCCTGCTCGATCGGATCGACCGTGTCGTCTTCAACCTGACCACGCCATGGCAGATACGCCATCACGCGGCTGCGCACGCTGCGTCGGCGCTGCACGTCGCGGACGCGGTTTTCGAGGATGCGATAGAACAGCGGCCGCCATTCTTCCGGCGGCCGCGACGCATAGCGGGAGCTGAGCTGCAGCATGGCGTCCTGCACTACGTCGAGCGCATCAGCTTCGTGACGCAGCGCGATCTGTGCGATCCTGAAAGCCTTGCGCTCTACGCTCGTCAGGAACGTTTCGAGCGTGCGCGCGGCATCCTGGGTCGTATCACGCAAATGGGCCTTCCCGGGCGGGATCAGATCAGCCGTTTGAGCACCAAGACTAGCAAAGGCAGCCATGCAACGGCATCCATCCTGTCGGGAGACAGCCTACATAGGCGCACAACGGCCTAGAAACGGCTTTGGTTGACAGCAGGCCGGTGGCGGTCGGCGGAAAGGGAAGGTTGCGAAATCATCCACTTGGCGCACAGAGAGCGGATTTACTCGAGATCCAACTGCACGGCGAGCCGCGGCAGGGGCCGCTGGATCCGCGTAAACGATTGATAATGGTGATAATCTTGAGCTGCCCAGAATTTAGTCAAGGTACCGGGAAAGGCTCTAAATACCGTCCACGCCGCCCCGCCGAGCGCGGCTATCCACAGACTTATCCACAGTGACTGTGGACAACTGCGCGCCAGCGCCCGGCGTGCTGCGGGTCGCGATCAATGCCCCGCTGCGCAGCCCGTTCGATTACCTGCCGCCGCCGGGCCTT
>DATNNU010000198.1:0-4801 GCA_035601675.1 Steroidobacteraceae bacterium
GCGGCAGCTCCTTGGGTTTCTCGGTCTGGATGATGTTGGTCTCCAGGATGGTCTGCACGTAGCGCGCCCCCTCGTTGGCGAAGCCGCTGACAAACCCCCAGATCACTATCGCGTGCACGATGATGATCGCCACGAAGGCGACCAAACGCCGCGACAGATGAGCGGTATCGTGCGGGTAGTAGCTCATAGTGGCAGGGCGCGTCGTCGTCGAGGAGCCTCAGACGACTGACAGCCCGTCCACTGGAAGGCTGTGTGAACCGTACTTATTGTCATACTGATGCGGCGGTACCCCGGATCAAAACGTTCCATGCGACCCCTGCGATCGAGCCCCGTAGTGGACTGCTCTGCAGCGGCGCTGCCCTCCCCGTGCGTTACCCGGTCGATCAATCTACCCCGATCGCACCGATGCATTTTACAAATGCGGGTGCGGATCGACACAAGCGCAAGAACTTTAACTGCTCGTGACACCCGTTACAACCCTTGCGCTGGCGGTCGAATCATTGCACGCCGCTTACGGATTGAATCAAGAATTCACCTCCGCCAGGTCGGTCACCGCGCCCAGCGAAGCGCTGCTGACGACACGGGCATACTTGGCCAGCACGCCATGGGTCGCATACGGGCGCCGCGGCTTCCAGACGGCAAGGCGTCGCTTGAGTTCCGCGGCCGAGAGAGCCACCTCGATGCGCCGGCGTTGTGCATCGATCGTGATTGTCTCCCCATTGCGAAGCAATGCCATCGGGCCGCCGACCGCCGCCTCGGGCGAGACGTGTCCGACAACGAAACCATGGCTGCCACCCGAAAAGCGCCCATCGGTGATCAGCGCCACTTTGTCCCCAAGTCCGCGACCGGTCAGAGCGGCGGTCGGGCTGAGCATTTCGCGCATTCCGGGGCCGCCTTTGGGGCCTTCATATCGAATCACGATCACGTCGCCGGCGCACACTTTGTCGCCCAGAATCGCTGCGGTGGCCGCCTCTTCGCTGTCATAAATGCGAGCCGGTCCGCGAAACTGCAGGCCCTCTTTGCCGGTGATCTTGGCGACCGCGCCTTCGGGAGCAACGTTTCCATAGAGAACAACAAGATGGCTGTCTTTCTTTATCGGATTTGAAATGTCTCGCACGATGTCCTGCGCCGCCGGATAGTCGACCACGGCATGCAGGTTCTGGGCCGTCGTCTGGCCGGTCACCGTCAGACAGTCGCCGTGCAGCAGCCCGGCGTCGAGCAGTCGTTTCATCAGCGGCTGGATGCCGCCGATTGCGATCAGTTCCGACATCAGGTAGCGGCCGCTGGGCCTTAGGTCCGACAACACCGGCACATGGCGGCCGATACGCGTGAAGTCATCGAGCAGCAGTCGCACCCGCGCGGCCTGGGCGATCGCCAGCAGATGCAACACCGCATTGGTGGAGCCGCCGAGCGCGATCACGGTCGTGATCGCATTCTCGAATGCGTGCCGCGTCAGAATATCGCTCGGCCGAATACCCTGCTTCAGCAGCGCTACCACCGCTGCGCCGGCGCGACGGCAGTCCTCGAACTTGGGCCGGCCGACCGCCTCCTGGGCCGAGCTTCCCGGCAGACTCAAGCCGAGCGCCTCGATCGCCGAGGCCATGGTGTTGGCGGTGTACATGCCACCGCAGCTGCCGGGTCCTGGAATCGCGGTGCGCTCGACTTCCAGCAGCTGCGCGTCGCTGATCTTTCCGGCAGCATGGCCGCCGACCGCCTCGAACACCGAGACGATATCGCGGCGCTGCAGACCCGGACGAATGGTGCCGCCGTAGACGAACACCGCGGGCCGATTGAGTCGGGCGATCGCCATCGCGCAGCCGGGCATGTTCTTGTCGCAGCCGCCGATCGCGACCAGTCCGTCGAAACCCTCGGCGCCCGCCACGGTCTCGATCGAATCGGCGATGACTTCACGGGACACCAACGAATAGCGCATGCCCGGCGTACCCATCGAAATGCCGTCCGAGACGGTGATGGTGTTGAACTGGACGCTCTTGCCGCCGGCGGCATTGGCGCCCGCCCCCGCCTCGCGCGCCAGTACGTCGATGTGCATGTTGCAGGGCGTAAGGTCGGCCCAGGTCGAGGCGATGCCGATCTGCGGCTTGGCGAAATCCTCATCCTTGAAGCCGACCGCCCGCAGCATCGCGCGCGAGGGCGTCTGCTTGATGCCATCCACCACCTGGCGCGAGTAAGCGCGCGCATCCGGCGTGAGCTTGTGCGCCGACCTCCCCGGTGCGTTTTTGTTACGGCTGATCATTCCATTGTCTCCATCGGATAATACGTTTTTCCGGCAACGCTCAGAGGCAGACGCGCGCGCACCGAGCGCAGGGTACAAGGCGGCCGCTAGCCGTAGCGGCGGCGGATCAACTGGTAGAGCGCGCGCACGCACTGTGCCTCGGCGCCCAGCGGCCGCCCGGGGCGATCCTTGGGATTCCAGGCGTACAGGTCCAGGTGCAGCCAGTTCGGTGTCGCGGTCACGAAACGCTTGAGGAACAAGGCCGCCATGATGGCGCCCGCAAATGGCGTAGCCGACACGTTATTGAGGTCGGCAACGCGGCTGCTAAGCTCATCGTCATAGCCCTGCCACAGCGGCAGCGGCCACACCGGATCCGCGTGCGCGCGGCCGAGCTCGGTGAGTTGCAGCGACAGCGCCTCATCGGGACTGAACAGTGCAGGCAGATCGGGCCCGAGCGCGGTGCGCGCCGCACCGGTCAGCGTTGCCAGGTCGATCAGCAGATCGGGTTTTTCGTCATCGGCGTCCGCCAGTGCGTCCGCGAGCACCAGACGGCCTTCCGCGTCGGTGTTGCCAATCTCGACCGTAAGGCCTTTGCGCGATCGCCACACGTCGCCCGGGCGATAGGCATTGCCGCTGACGCTATTCTCCACCGCAGGGATCAATAGCCGCAGTTCGATCGGCGCGTCGAGTTCGAGCAGCAGCTGCGCCAGGCCCAGCGCGCAGGCGGCACCGCCCATGTCTTTTTTCATCAGCAGCATCGACGCCGAGGGTTTCAGATCCAGTCCGCCGCTGTCGAAGCACACGCCTTTGCCCACCAGCGTCACGCGCGGCGCACTGGGTCGGCGCCAGCGGCAGTCGATCAGCCGCGGCGCGCGGCTGCTGCCGGCACCGACCGCTGCGATCAGCGGGTAGTCGCGCGTCAGCGACTCGCCGCTGTGCACCAGGCTCGCACCGCCGTAGCGGGCGGCAAGCGCGAGGGCCGCCGCGGCGAGTTCTTCCGGTCCGAGTTGATTCGCCGGGGCGTTGATCAGATCGCGGGCGAAGCCGAGGGCCTGCGCCGTCGCCTGGGCGTAGGTGACATCGGCGCCTGGCGGCGCGATCAGCGCATTGACCGCCGCCGGCTTCGGCGGCGTGCCGCGGTAACGGCTCAAGCGGTAGCTGCCGAGCAGCCAGCCGAGCGCGAATTGCGTGGCCGCGAACGGCGCCAGCGCGGTGGCCATACGGAAGTTGCCCGCCGGCAACCGTTCGGGCAGCGGGGCTGCGTCCCAGAGCGAGAGTTCATCGGATCCTGGCAACGCCCCGAGCCCCCAGAGCGCGCCCGCGAGGCCGCCATCGCCGGCGGGCAACAGCAGCAGCCGGTGCCGCTCCGCGGCGTAACCCTGCGCGCGCGCCCAGGCGCTCTGGGACGGCGGCAGCGACTGTAGCAGCGCAGCAATGCCGCTGTCGGTGACCAGCCATAGCGGCACGCTGGCGATGGCGCTGTGGCTGGACAACAAGGTCTGCATGGGGGCGAGAGCTTAGCGAAATTGACAAGTACTTGATCGTTGTGCTGATATCACTGGCTGCACTTGAGGCATTTTTGCAACGAACAATGCAGACATCTCGCATTATCCTATTGTCGGTAGACCTGCTGCTCGTCATGAGCGGTCGGGGCGGGTGTTGCCGGCGTTTCTAACACCAGGAAACGAACATACACCGAAACCCCGCACCGGCCGCCGATGCGGGGTTTTTTGTTTATCCACCTTGGAGCTTTGAATGATTCAGCTGTATTCGAGAAAAGAAGTCGACAAGAAGGCGCTCAAGGGCGCACGCATTGCCGTGCTCGGCTATGGCAGCCAGGGGCGTGCCCATGCGCTGAATCTCAAGGACAGCGGCTTCAACGTCGTGGTCGGCGTACGCAAGGCCGGCAAGGGCTGGAGGCAGGCCAAGCGCGACGGGCTCGCGGTGGCTGAGCCGGTCGAGGCCGTCGGCGGCGCCGACCTGGTGGCGATGCTGGTGCCCGACATGGCCCAGGCGGGGCTTTACGCCAGCGTCAAGTCGTCGCTGAAGCCGGGCGCGACGCTGCTATTTGCGCATGGCTTCAACGTGCATTTCAAGCAGATCAAGCCGCGCAAGGACCTGGATGTGGTGCTGATCGCCCCCAAGGGACCGGGCAGCCTGGTGCGCCGGCAATATCAGCAGGGTCGCGGCGTGCCGTGTCTGATCGCGGTCGCTCAGGATGCCACCGGCAAGGCGCACGCCAAGGCGCTCGCCTATGCCGACGGCATCGGCGGCACCCGCGGCGGGGTGGTTGCCACCAGCTTTGCCGAGGAGACCGAGACCGACCTGTTCGGCGAGCAGGCGGTGCTGTGCGGCGGTGCGACCGAGCTGGTGGTCGCGGGCTACGAGACGCTGGTCGAAGCCGGCTACCAGCCCGAGGTCGCCTACTACGAGTGCCTGCACGAGCTCAAGCTCATCGTGGACCTGATGTACGAGGGCGGTCTGGAGAAGATGCGCTGGTCGGTTTCCGAGACCGCCGAGTGGGGCGACTACGTCACCGGCCCCCGCATCATCACCGACCAGACCAAG
>DATNNU010000199.1:0-4391 GCA_035601675.1 Steroidobacteraceae bacterium
CAGCCCTATGCGCTCACGCAGCTGACCATCGAAGCGGTCTTCCGCTCGCTCGAACCGGCCGCGATCGAGCAGGCCCGTTCCCAGGTGGCGACGCTCAAGGCCGAACGCGCTCGCGTCGCGGCAACGCTCGGCGCGAGCGCCGGCGTGCTCCGGGTCTGGCCCAGCGACGCCAATTTTCTACTGGTGGAATTCCACGATGCGGCCGCGGCATTGCTGCGCGCGCATGCCGCCGGCCTGCTGGTGCGTGATATGCGCCGCGCTCCCGGGCTCTCGCGCGCACTGCGCATCAGTATCGGCAGCCCCGAGCACAACGATCGGCTGCTCTCGAGCCTGCAATGAGTGCGCCCGCACCAAGTGCGCCGCCGGTGCTGTTCGTCGACCGTGATGGCACGTTGATCGAGGAGCCCGCCGACAACCAGGTGGATCGTCTGGACAAGGTGCGACTGCTGCCGGGTGTGTTCGCCGCACTCACCGAGTTCAGGCGCGAGGGCTATCGGCTGGTCATGGTCAGCAATCAGGACGGCCTGGGCAGCGAGCACTATCCGCGCGCGCATTTCGAGCAGGTGCAGGCTTTTGTGCTGCGGCTGTTCGCCTCGCAGGGCATCGAGTTCGACCAGGTGTTCATCTGTCCGCATTTCGCGCACGAGCAATGCCTGTGCCGCAAGCCGCGCACCGGCCTGGTGACCCACTACCTGCAGCAGCAGCCGATCGACCGCGAGCGCAGCGCGATGATCGGCGATCGCGACACCGACCTGGAATTCGCGCACGATCTTGGGATCCGCGGCTTGCGCGTGCGCGCCGACGCGGCGCCCGGTGCGGATGAGAGCTGGGCGGGGGTCGCTCGCGTGCTACTCGCGCGCTGCGTTAAGCTGCGGCGTCAGACGCGCGAAACCGATATCGAGTTGCAGCTCGAGCTCGACAGCAGCGCGGACTGCCGCATCGGCACCGGCATCGGATTCTTCGATCACATGCTCGAACAGCTCGCCAAACACGGCGGCTTTCAGCTGCAGCTGAGCTGCCGCGGCGATCTGCACATCGATGAGCATCACACGGTCGAGGATTGCGCGCTGGCCATCGGCGAAGCGTTGCGCCAGGCGCTCGGCGACAAGGCCGGGATCGGCCGCTACGGTTTCCTGCTGGCGATGGATGAGAGCGAAGCGCAGGTCGCGATCGACCTGTCCGGTCGGCCTTATTTCGTGTTTGAAGGCCAGTTCGGCCGCGAGCAGGTCGGCGAGCTGCCGAGCGAACTGGTGCCGCACTTCTTTCGCTCGCTGGCGCAAAGTCTCGGCGCGGCGCTGCACCTGTCGGTGCGCGGCGAGAACACGCATCACATGATTGAAGCCTGCTTCAAGGGGGTCGGCCGTGCGCTGCGGCCGGCGCTGCGCCGTGATGGCTACGAATTGCCGACGACCAAGGGCACGCTGTGAGTAGCGGCGCGCCATGAACGACGGCATCGATGTGGCGATCATCGACAGCGGCGGCGCCAATCTGGCCTCGCTGCAATACGCGCTCGAGCGTCTGGGCGCGCGTTCGCTGGTGAGCAGCGATGCCGACACGATCGCATCCGCGCCGCGCGTGCTGCTGCCCGGTGTCGGCGCAGCGGCTGACGCCATGCGCCGATTGCGCGCCAGTGGTCTGGATCGGTTGATTCCAAAGCTGCGGGTGCCGCTGCTCGGTATCTGCCTCGGCATGCAGCTGCTGTTCGAGCATTCGACCGAGGGCGACACCGCCTGCCTCGGCATTCTGGGCGGCCGCGTCGAGCGTCTGACGCCAGCGCCCTGCATGCCGGTACCGCACATGGGCTGGAATACGCTCGAGCTCATCAACGAGGATCCGCTGCTGGCCGGAATTGATGCCGCCAATCATCTCTACTTCGTACACAGCTACGCCGCCCCGGTGGCCGACAGCACGCTGGCGGCGGTGCGCTACGGCCGCCGACTCGCCGCGGTGGTGCGGCAGGACAACTTCCGCGGCGTTCAGTTTCATCCCGAGCGCTCGGCCACGGTCGGGGCGCACATCCTGCGCAATTTTCTGGCTCTTTGAAGGGGACGCACGGTTGCTGCTGATTCCCTCGATCGACCTGCGCGGCGGCCATAGCGTGCGGCTGCTCAACGGCGATTTCGCCGCCGAGACGCGCTATGAGCTCGAGCCGCACGAACTGCTGGCGCGCTATCAGCGCCTCGGCGCGAGCTGGCTGCACATCGTTGATCTCGACGGCGCCCGCGACGGCACGCCGATCAATCGCAGCATCATCCACCAGCTCGCCGGGCAGCGTGCGCTGCAGCTGCAGGTCGGCGGCGGCCTGCGCGAGCTCGGCGCGCTCGATGATCTGCTCACGCACGGCGTCGCGCGCGTGGTCATCGGCAGCGCGGCGGTCGAGCGGCGCGATGAGGTCGCGGGCTGGATGCGCACTTTCGGTCCCGAGCGCGTCTGCGTGGCCTTCGACGTGCGGCTCGATGCGCAGTCGGTGCCGCGGCTGCGCATCCGCGGCTGGCAACAACAAAGCGCGCTGTCGCTGTGGGACGCGGTGGCGGCATTCGCCGCCGATGGCCTCAGGCATGTGCTGTGTACCGACATCGAGCGGGACGGGGCACTCACGGGCCCCAATCTTGCGCTCTACAGCGAAGCGCTGCGACGCTTCCCGCAGTTACAGTGGCAGGCATCGGGCGGCATCGGCAGCGGCGCCGATCTGGTGGCGCTAGCGGCGCACGGGGTAGCGAGTGCCATCAGCGGCAGGGCGCTGCTCGAGGAGCGGATTTCGCTGCAGGAGTTGCGGCCGTTCTTGCCAAACGCATAATCCCCTGCCTCGACGTGCGCGACGGCCAGGTGGTCAAGGGCGTGCGCTTTCGCGAGCATCGCGTGGTCGGCAATATCCTGGAGCTTGCCGGCCGCTATCGCGACCAGGGCGCCGACGAGCTGGTGTTCTATGACATCACCGCCAGTCCGGAAGGCCGTTCGGTGGACCGCAGCTGGGTCAGTCGGGTCGCGCGCGTACTCGATATCCCGTTCTGTGTCGCCGGCGGCATCAGCTCGGTGCTCGATGCCGAGCAGGTGCTCAATGCCGGCGCGGAGAAGATCTCGGTCAACTCCCCGGCGCTGCAGAATCCGGAGCTGATCGACCAACTCAGTGAACGCTTTGGAGCCCAGTGCGTGGTCGCAGGCATCGACAGTCAGAGCACCGAGGAAGGCTATCGGGTCTATCAATTCACCGGCGACCCGACGCGCAGCCGCGACAGCCAGCGCGACACGCTGGCCTGGGTCAGCGAGGTGCAGCGGCGCGGCGCCGGCGAGATCGTCCTTAATTGCATGGCCTCGGACGGCACGCGCCACGGTTATGACATCGAGCAGCTGCGCCGGGTGCGCGCGCTGTGTTCGGTGCCGCTGGTCGCATCGGGGGGCGCCGGCGCCGTGGCACATTTCGCGACCGCATTTCGCGACGCGCAGGTGGATGCCACGCTCGCCGCGAGCGTGTTTCACAGCGGCGCCATTCTGATTCCGCAGCTCAAACAGGCGCTGCATGCGCAGGGCATCGAGGTACGACTGTGAAATTCACGCCGGCGGATATCGAACGTATCGACTGGAACAAGGACGGCGGCCTGGTGCCGGCGATCGTGCAGCATGCCAGCAGCGGCAGCGTGCTGATGCTCGGCTACATGAACTGCGAGGCCCTCGCCGCCACGCTGGCGCGCGGTCGCGTGGTGTTCTTCAGCCGCTCGAAGCAGCGGCTGTGGGAAAAGGGTGAGACCTCCGGACAGTTCCTGCAACTGGTCGAGCTGCGCGCGGACTGCGACGCCGACACGTTGCTGATCATCGCGCTGCCGGCAGGTCCGGTGTGCCATACCGGCAGCGCCAGCTGCTTTGGCGATGCGCCGCTTACCGCCGCCGCGCCTTTGAGTTTTCTGCTCACGCTCGAACAGCTGATCGCGCAGCGCATCGCCGAGGGTCCCGAGGGTAGCTACACCGCGAGCCTGTACGCCCGCGGTGTCCGTCGCGTGGCGCAGAAGGTCGGTGAGGAAGGTCTCGAGGTCGCGCTCGCAGGCGCCGGTGAAGCCGATGAGGCGCTCATCGGCGAATGCGCCGATCTGCTCTATCACCTGCTGGTGCTGCTGCGCAGCCGCAGCCTGCCGCTGGCGGCGGTGATCGAAGAGCTGCGGCGGCGCCACGAGGCACGCGGCACCGCTTAAGACGACAGCACGAACTCCTGCGCCGGTTCGCGCAGGTTGTAGCGTGAACTCATGGCGTGCCCGTAGGCCCCGGCATTGGCAATCAGCAGCACGTCGCCCGCACGCGTCGGGGGCAGCAGGCGGTCGTGTCCGATAAAGTCGGCGCTCTCGCAGATCGGTCCGACCACGTTCACGATCTCGGTCGCCGGCTCATCGAGCCGCGTCAGG
>DATNNU010000200.1:0-2080 GCA_035601675.1 Steroidobacteraceae bacterium
ACCAGCTGCCGGCCCAGGGATTCGGGATCGCGGGCTCCGGCCGCGCGGGTGAGTTCGGTAAACTCTCGCCGAATCCAGGCGCGCGAAGCGTCGCATGTCCCTTTGATGGTGCTGCCGGCTCCGGCTTCGGCGCCGGCGCGCTGAAACGCGCAGCCGCGGTAATTCGGCTGCGCGACGGCCTCTCCAAGAAGATCGAACACACTCAGGATCTTGTCCCGGGGAGCCTGAAACTGCGCCATACGCTCCCTGATTCGCGCCTGGCGCCGCTCGCTGCGCGCCTGCAAGTAACAGCGGATCAACTCTTCCTTGCTGCCGAAACTATCGTAAAGCGAGGCCTTGGCGACCCCGGCGTGTTCGATCACGCGATCGATGCCGACGAGATTGATTCCATTCTCGTAAAACAGCTCATCGGCCGCGGCGAGCAACCGCTCGCGGGCGGAAAGGCGGGTGGGTGCCGCCTTGGGGTCGGCTCCGGCGTCGGTTTTGCGATTCACGGGTTGACTTTAACAGACAGGTCTGTATAGTGCAATAGAAACAGACAGACCTGTCTGTATGGAGTATTGCATGCACTCGATAGCCACCACGGCGAAACCATCCATTCTGACGCGCACAGGCCATCTATCGCCTGCGGCTTCTTTTTATCTACTGGCCTCCATGACCGTGTCGTTCTTGGCGGGCTCCAGCGCGCCAACGCCGCTGTATCCCCTCTATCAGGCGATGTGGGGGTTTTCGCCGGTGATGCTGACCATCGTGTTCGGCATCTATGCCCTTGCGGTGCTGGCCGCGCTGCTGGTGGCCGGGCGGCTGTCGGACCACCTCGGCCGCCGGCCCGTGTTGATCGTGGCCGCCGCCGGCCAGGCCCTGGTGATGCTGCTGTTCGCGACCGCCGAGAGCGTCACGGGATTGCTGGTCGCGCGCATCATTCAGGGATTGATCACGGGCGCTGCGATCGGCGCGGTGGGCGCCGCGATGATCGATATCGACAAGAGCCGCGGCGCCGTTGCCAATGCCGTCGCCCCGGCATTCGGCACCGCGCTCGGCGCCTTGACCGGCGGGTTTTTTCTGCAGTACTTGCCCGACCCGACGCATCTCGTGTACGCCGGGCTGGCCGCAATCTTCGTTGCCCAGGCCCTGGGGCTGCGCTTCATCAGGGATTCGATTGCGCCGCAGTCCGGTGTTCTAGCTTCCCTTAGACCGCGTATCAACCTACCCCGTGCAACACGCGAGCCCTTGCTGCTGGCGGTGCCGATTCTGCTCAGCGTCTGGGCCCTCGCCGGTTTCTACGGTTCGCTCGGACCCATGCTGATTCGAGGCATGCTGCATTCCCGCTCGCCGATGCTCGGCGGCCTGGCGTTGTTCGTCCTGGCGGCGAGCGCCGGCATCTCAGTGCTGCTGCTGCACCGGCGAACGCCGCGGCAGATGGTAATGCTGGGTGCGGGTGCGCTGTTCGCGGGAGTGGCGCTCACCGTGTTCGCGCTGCCGCGGAGCGCGATCGTGCTGTTCTTTCTGGGCACCGCCGTGGCCGGCGTGGGCTTTGGCACCGGTTTCCAGGGCGCCGTGCGCAGCGTCATCCAGTCCGCCGCTCCGCACGAGCGGGCGGGCACTCTGTCCATCGTGTTCATCATCAGCTACCTGGCCATGGGCGTGCCCGCGGTCGCGGCAGGCTTCCTGCTGGCGCAGCACGTGAACATCATCGCCGTCGCACAGATCTTCTGCGCCG
Organism: Steroidobacteraceae bacterium; assembly: GCA_035601675.1. Lineage (GTDB taxonomy): Bacteria > Pseudomonadota > Gammaproteobacteria > Steroidobacterales > Steroidobacteraceae > FEN-1191. The sequence continues at coordinate 1,721 of DATNNU010000200.1, forward strand.
TGCTCATGGCGCTGGCCGGTGCTTCCCTGGCCGGCGGCGCCGTTCGCTACTTCCGGTAGCGCTCCACGTTCCTGCTTGACTCATCCATATCTCGGAGGTTATATATTAATCAATAGCTCGCCGGTTATCGATCCCAAATGCAGAACGCTCACGATGTGCTCTTCAGAACGCTCGCCGATCCGACTCGGCGGGGTATTTTCGAGCGATTGTGCCGCGAAGGAGAGCAGACGGTCGGCGCCCTGACGGCTCGGGCCGGGATCTCGCAACCGGCCGTCTCGAAGCATCTTGGGGTGTTGAAGCACGCCGGGTTGGTGCGCGACCGTCACGAAGGACGACAGACCCACTATAGCGCGCAGCTCG
>DATNNU010000201.1:0-2647 GCA_035601675.1 Steroidobacteraceae bacterium
GCCATTATCATGTTGTCATGCGCTCGCTGGCGGTTTATCTGACGCTCCTGGTCCTGCTCACGGTCTCGATTGGGATCGGGTTCATTGCCTCGGATTGGCCGCGCTGGTGCCGATGGGCGCACTGGTGTGCGGCCAACTGGCCGTCGGGCCACTGATTTTCGCACCCCCGCGCTCGAGCATCATGTCCACCAGTCCTTACGCGCAACTCGAGCAGGAATGGCGGCGTCTGCATGCTTTCCATGGCGCGCTGTCGCTGCTGCGCTGGGACGCGGCCGTGATGATGCCTCGGGGCAGCGCCGACGTGCGCGGCGAGCAGCTGGCAGCGCTCGAGACCGAATACCATGCACTGCTGACCACACCGAGAATCACCCGGCTGCTCGACCGTGCGCAGGCGAACTCGCAGGGGCTCGAGGACTGGCAGCTCGCCAATCTGCACGAGATGCGCCGTCAGCGCGATTACGCCATCGCCACCCCGGTGTCGCTGATCTCACGTCTGGCGCGCGCCACGTCGCGCGCCGAGGTGCATTGGGCCGAGGCCCGGCGGCAGAACAACTTCGATCTGTTCGCGCCGCACTTGGAGGAGGTCGTGCACCTGGTGCGCGACAAAGCCGCGCTGCTCGGGCAGGCGCTGGGCCTGCCGCCCTACGACGCGCTGGTGGATGAATTTTCCCCGGGCATCTCGGCCGCCGATATCGACACGATCTTCAAAGCGCTTTCGCGCCGACTACCCAGCCTGATCCGCGAGACTCTGACCCTGCAGGCGCAGCGGCCGTCGCTGCCGCTGACCGGCAAATTTGCGCCCGGCAAGCAGCGCGCCCTGGTGATCGAAGTGATGCGGGCGATCGGATTCCCGTTCGATCGCGGCCGCATCGATGAGAGCGAGCATCCGTTCACCGAGGGCGTGTCGGGTGACATCCGCATCACCACGCGCTTCGACAGCGCCGATCTGTTTTCCGGTCTGCTCGGCGCGATGCACGAAACCGGCCATGCGATGTACGACCTCGGCCTGCCGCAGGCATGGCGCGACCAGCCGGTGGGGCGCGATCGCGGCATGGCGCTGGAGGAGAGCCAATCGCTGCTGCTGGAGATGATCGTCGGGCGCAGCCGAGCGTTCGTTCAGTATCTGCGGCCGTTGCTCGAGAAGCATTTTGCGGTCAGCGGTCCGGAATGGGAACCCGACAATCTCTACCGGCGATTGAATAACGTGCAGCGCAGCCTGATCCGTGTCGATGCCGACGAAGTGACCTATCCGCTGCACATCCTGCTGCGCTATGAGCTGGAAAAGAAACTGTTGTCAGGCGAGCTCGCGGTGCGTGCGCTGCCGGAGGCGTGGAACGCCGGTATGGAGCAGCGCCTCGAGGTTCGTCCGACCGGTGCCGCCGACGGTTGTCTGCAGGACATTCACTGGGCGCTGGGCTCGTTCGGCTACTTTCCGTCGTACGCGCTCGGTGCGGTGATCGCTGCACAGTTGTGGGAGAGCATGCGCAGCCACATACCGGAGATCGAGCAGCAGATCGCGCGCGGCGAATTCAGCGGCCTGTTCGGCTGGTTGCGCGAGCACGTGCATGGACTCGGGGCCAAAGTCACGGTGAAGGAACTGATGAAAGACGCGACCGGGCAACCGCTGTCGGCGACCGCGCTGCTGCGCTACCTCGACCACAAGTACCTCGAAGTCGTCCCGTGAGCGAGACTTCCGCCACCGTGCGCCGGCTGCGGGCGCGATTGCGCGGCCTGGCCGGCAAGGCAATCGAAGACTACCGCATGATCGAGCCGGGCGATCGCGTGATGGTCTGCCTGTCGGGCGGCAAAGACTCCTATACGATGCTGGACCTGCTGCGCTCACTGCAGCGCAGTGCGCCGGTGCAATTCGAGCTGATCGCGGTCAACCTCGACCAGAAGCAGCCGGGCTTTCCGACCCAGGTGCTGCCCGATTACCTGCGCTCGCTCGGCGTGCCTTACCACGTCATCGAGCAGGACACCTACCGCGTCGTCAAGCGGGTGATCCCCGAAGGTCGCACGATGTGCTCGCTGTGCTCACGGCTGCGGCGCGCCGCGCTGTACCGCTACGCCGCCGAGAACGGCATCAGCAAGATCGCGCTCGGACATCATCGCGATGACATCGTCGAGACGTTGTTTTTGAACCTGTTCAATGCCGGCCGGCTCAAGGCGATGGCGCCCAAGCTGCGCTCACAGAATGGCCGGCACATCGTGATCCGTCCGCTGGCCTACATTGCCGAGCGCGACATCGCGCGTTACGCGCGCGCCATGCGATTTCCGCTCATTCCCTGCAAGCTGTGCGGCTCGCAGCCGAATCTGCAGCGCAATGCCATCAAGACCATGCTGGCGCTGTGGGAACGTGAGCGTCCGGGCCGCGTGCAGTCGATATTCTCAGCGCTGCAGCATGTGGAAGCCGGCACGCTGGCCGACCCCAGGCAGTTCGATTTTGCCGGCCTGCGCGCCCTCGCCACTGGATTGCCCCCGGCCGACACGGCGTGCATCAGCGACGCCGAGGACGAGTCGCTGGCGGAGCCGATGCCGTAGCGCCGATGCGGCCTGGGCGCGGGCGAAGCTAGTCGCCACCGCGGCTCGGGCGCCGCCATGTTGGGCGCGGATCGCTACCTGATCGGGCTCATTCCCGGGCAATCCC
>DATNNU010000202.1:0-2220 GCA_035601675.1 Steroidobacteraceae bacterium
TCGCCGCGCACCTCGGCGTAGCGCGCCGCGAATGCCCCCGGCTTGGCCGCATCGAGCGTTTTCAACGCATCGTCAGCCTTGCCCTGCGCAAGCTGCACGCGCGCCAGGCGCAGCCGCGCGATCAGTGCCAGCTCGGCATCCTTGGTCGACGCGAGCGCCTGCTGCAGTCGCGTGGCCGCCTGGTCGAGCTGCTTGCTCTCGACCTGGATGCGGGCCACCGCCAGATTGGCCTGATCGGCATACACGGTACTCGGGAAAGCCTTGACCAGCTCATCGGCCAGCCGCACGCCGCCACCGACATCGTTGCGGCTGAAGGCGTCGATGACCTGCTCGTAGCGGCTCGCGGCCGCGAGGTTGCGCTGCTGGATGCGGTTCTGCCAGTAGCGCCAGCCGCCGAACGCGGCGACGGCAACCGCCACGCCGGCCAGGATCCAGGGACCCTGCTCGCGCAACCAGGCGAGCACCCGCTCCCATTGTTCCCTTTCGTTCAGATACTCTTCCACTCACGATCTCCCAGAAGGCCCTACAGTAACGACGCGATGCGCGCGGGCAGCTCATTTAACGGACAGTCGATCTGACCGTCCTCGCGGCGTAAAGGTTTCACCGCCGCCACGCCCCGATCGAGCTCGGCGTCGCCCAGGATCAGCGCCAGCCGCGCCCCGCTGCGATCGGCACGGCGGAACTGCGTCTTGAAATTGCCGCCGCCGAGATTGAGCAGCACGCCGCGCCCCGGCAACGCGTCGCGCAGCTGTTCGGCCAGGCGCAGCGCCGCACGTTCCGCCCGCTCGCCGTTGACGACGATATAGACCTCGGGCCCGGCAGTCGGCGGCACGCTGCCGGCCTGTGTCAGCAGCTCCGCCACCCGTTCGACGCCCATCGCGAAGCCGATCGCCGGCGTCGGCTCACCACCCAGCTGCGCAATCAGGCCGTCGTAACGTCCACCCGAGCAAACCGCGTCCTGGGAGCCGAGCGCATCGGTGACCCACTCGAACACGGTACGCGAATAATAGTCGAGTCCGCGCACCAGCCGTGGATTGACTTGGTATTGCACGCCCAGGGCATCGAGCCCGGCACGCAGCGCGGCGAAATGCGCCTGCGACTCCGGGTCCAGGTATTCGGTCAACAGCGGTGCGCCCTCGATCAACGAGCGCATCGCCGGCTGCTTGCTGTCGAGGATGCGCAGCGGATTGCCGTCGAGCCGCCGCCGGCTGTCCTCATCGAGCGCACTCTGGTGCGAGCTGAAATAGCGCTGCAGCCGCTGGCGATAGTTGGCGCGCGCCTCCATGCTGCCCAGCGAGTTGATCGTCAGGCGCACGGGCGTGAGCTTCAGTGCCTGCCACAGACGCGCGCTCAGCGCAATCAGCTCGATGTCAACGTCCGGCCCCGGGAATCCCAGGGCTTCGAGGTCGAATTGATAGAACTGCCGGTAGCGGCCTTTCTGCGGCCGTTCGTGCCGGAACATCGGGCCCAGGCACCACAGCTTGTGGCGCGCGCCGCGCAGCATGCCATTGGAAATCGCCGCGCGCGCGATGCCCGCGGTAGCCTCGGGGCGCAGCGTCAGGCTGTCGCCACCGGTGTCCTGGAAGCTATACATCTCCTTCTCAACGATATCGGTGTGCTCGCCGATCGAACGCTGGAACAGCTCGGTGTGCTCGACGATCGGCACCCGCAGCTCTTCGTACCCATAGGCCTCGAAGACGGCGCGGGCGACGCGCTCGAGGTGCTGCCAGACGCCGATTTCGGCGGGCAGCACGTCATTCATGCCGCGCACCGGCTGAATCTGCTTACTCAAAAATCCTCCAGGACGTAAGGGCAGGCTTACCGCGGCGCGGAGGACGCCGACGGCGAGCGCTGCGGCGTCGGTACCTCGCTCGTGCGGCCGGCGCTATCCAGCACAAAGCGCTGCGGCGTGCCGCTCTCGGCCGCCGGCTTCAAGGCTACCGGGTGGCCGTCGAGCTCGATGCTGACGCCGTCCGGATTACCGAGCAGCACGCGCAGTGGCGCCATCCCGGTCATGCGCCGTTCAGTGCCGGCGCCGCCGAAGTCATGAAACAGCGTCGAACCGCGCGCATCGTAGATCTCGGTCCAGCTGTCCTGGTTGAACCGGATCGCAAGCCGCACCTGAATCGACGCCGCCTTCGACGCCGCCTTCGGTGCTGCCGTCACATCCTTGGCCGCCGGCGCCGTCTCTTTGGCCGCCTCTTTGGCCGTCTCTTTGGA
>DATNNU010000203.1:0-2532 GCA_035601675.1 Steroidobacteraceae bacterium
AGCGCTGCCGGCGCACACTGTAGGACTTGCGGCAATTGTCGCGCGCAGCATACACAGCGCTGCTCGCGCATGACCGCCTGTGAGCGCAGTGATAGAATAAACTGCTGATGAACTTCCTCCCCACGGGACACGTCAGATCGAGTGCTCTGACCAAGATTCCCGCGCGCAGACCGACCCCATTGAAAAAGTAAAGCTAGTTGAAAAATAAGGAGAATCCCATGGCCAAGGGCCAATCACTACAAGACCCGTTTCTGAACGCATTACGAAAAGAACACGTACCGGTATCGATCTACCTGGTCAACGGCATCAAGCTTCAAGGACAGATCGACTCGTTCGATCAGTTTGTGGTGCTGCTCAAAAACACCGTCAGCCAGATGGTCTACAAGCACGCGATTTCTACCGTGGTGCCGGCGCGCGCCGTCCGACTCACCGTCGAAGAAGCCAGCGTCACCGAGCCCGCCGCAGAATGATGCGCCCAAGCAGACAGAGGCATGTTCGAACGCCCGCGCGCCGGTGAGCGCGCGGTACTCGTGCGCCTCGGGCTTGGCGTTCCAGTCAGGCCCGAGGACCTCGAGGAGTTCGAGCAGCTGGCGCGTTCGGCGGGCGCCTATCCGGTGGCTACCATCACCGGGCGGCGCTCCCGCCCGGATGCGCGCTACTTCGTCGGCAGCGGCAAGGCCGATGAGATCGCCGCGGTGGCGCGGGCCGAGAATGCCGAACTGATTCTGTTCGATCATCCCTTGTCGCCTAGCCAGCAACGCAATCTCGCACTGCTCAGCGGCGTGCGCGTGCTCGATCGCAGCGGACTCATTCTGGATATCTTCGCGCGCCGTGCGCACAGCTTCGAGGGCAAACTCGAGGTCGAGCTGGCGCAGTTGAAGCATCAGGCGAGCCGTCTGGTGCGCGGCTGGACGCACCTCGAGCGCCAGAAGGGCGGCATCGGTATGCGCGGCGGTCCTGGCGAAACGCAGCTCGAGACCGACCGGCGGCTGCTCAACGCCCGCATGCGCTCGGTCACGCACCGCCTCGAGCGACTGAAACAACAGCGCGATACCGGCCGCAGCGCGCGCGCCGAGATCCCGGTACCGTCGGTGGCGCTGGTGGGATACACCAACGCTGGCAAGTCGACCTTGTTCAACGCGCTGACCGGCAGCGAGGTCTACGTCGCGGACCAGCTGTTTGCCACGCTGGATCCGACTGTGCGGCGTCTGCGTCTGCCCGGCGGCGCTCCGGTTGTGCTGGCCGACACAGTTGGTTTTATTCGCGAGTTGCCGCACGAACTGGTGGCCGCGTTCCAATCGACACTGCAGGAAGCGCGCGAAGCGCACCTGCTGCTGCAGGTAGTCGATGCCAGCGACCCGCGGCGCGATGAGCGCCTGCGTCAGGTCGACACCGTGCTCAAGGAGATCGGCGCCGGGGAGATTCCGCAGCTGCGCGTCTACAACAAGATCGATCGGCTCGAGCTCGACGCCAAGCTGGAGCGCAGTGCCGACGGTAAACCGTGCGCGGTGTGGATCTGTGCGGCGCAGGGCTTGGGGCTGGAGCTGCTGCGTGAGGCCATCGGCGAGCGCCTCGGTCTGAACGTCCAGCGCCTGTGGATGCATCTTCCGCCCGCCTCCGGTGCGCTACGGGCGCGCCTGTATGCGGCGAGCGTGGTGCGCGATGAGCGCGCGTTGGAAGACGGCGCGCTCGAACTGCTGGTCGAATTGCCGGCGGCGGAACTGGCGGCTTGGGCGGCGCAGCCCGGCGTGCAGCTGCTGGAACCACAGCCGCTTCCCGCGCCGGCAGCTTGTACCCCGCTGGAGCCGTACCTAGAATCGGTCGCAGTGCCGCTGGCAGCGACGGTGCCTTGATGACCTTCCGATATGGCGTGGAATCAGCCCGGCGAAGATAAACCGAGGCCGCCGCCGCGCGGCGCTCCAGCTGATTCGTCGCTGGACGAGATCCTGCGGCGCTGGCAGCAGCGCGTGCGGCGCTTGTGGCGACCTGGGAGCGGCGGCGGCACCGCTGCCGCGGCGTTGCTGTTGCTGGCGGTCGCGGTATGGCTCGCGAGCGGCTACTACCAGATCGAAGCCCCCGAGCGCGGCGTGGTGCAGCGCTTCGGCGCCTACCACGAGATCGAACAGCCCGGACATGGCTGGCACTGGCCATGGCCGATCGAGACCATGCAGAAGCTCAACGTGGCCAACATTCAAGGGTTGGACTCCAAGGCCCTGATGCTGACGGCCGATCAGAGCCTGCTCGAGATCGGCTGGTCGGTGCAGTATCGGATCAACGATCCGGTGCAGTACCTGTTCAAGCTGCGCGACCCGCAGTTGACGCTGGGCCAGAGCGGCGAGACGGTGCTGCGCGCACTGGTGGCGCAGCACGACCTGGCCTCGCTGCTCACGGGCGATTCACGCGGGAAGGTCACCGCTGACGCGCGCGCCCGCATGCAGCAGCTGGTCGATGGCTATCGCTCGGGCATTACCGTTACCGGCGTCAACATGACCGATGTACAGCTGCCGGATGCGATTCTGTCCACGCAGCGCG
>DATNNU010000204.1:0-5320 GCA_035601675.1 Steroidobacteraceae bacterium
CGTACCTCGACATTGACGGTGCGCGCCCGGCCCTGGTTGCTGGCGAGCTTGAGCTCGCTCTGGGTCTTGCGCTTGAGGGTGATGCGGCTGGGGGCCGAACCCGTGGCTTCGCTGCCATGACCGTGGCTGCGCCGCAGGTGCGTCAGCAGCTCGAGCTTGGCTTCCTCGCTGATCATGTCCTCCGGACTAGACACGGTAATGCCGGCCTGATCGAGCTGTGCGATCAGCCGGTCCACCGGCACCTTCAGTACGTCGGCAAATTGGGCAATCGTTACGTCAGCCATGTGTCTTCACCTTAAGCCCCGCACAGCCGCTCGCTAACGCGAGCGTCAATGCTGCGCCTCGAACCAATGGGCGCGTGCCTTCATGATCAGGCTGCCGGCCTCGTCGCTCGACAAGCCTTCAATGTCGGAAATATCGTCAATGCCCTGCTCTGCCAGCTCCTCGCGCGTGCGCACGCCGCGGCGCGCGAGCGCCAGCGCCAGATCCGGCCGCATGCCCTCGAGCGTCAGCAGATCGTCGGCGGGCATCGACTGGTCGAGCGACTCCTCGCTGACGATCGCCTGCGTCAGCAGCACGTCGCGGGCGCGATTGCGCAGCTCCTTGACGATGTCCTCGTCGAATTCCTCGATCGCAGCTAGCTCGCCGGCCGGCACGTAGGCCACCTCCTCGACCGTCGAGAAGCCCTCCTGCACCAGGATGTTGGCGACGTTCTCATCGACGTCGAGCTGCTTCATGAAGGTCTCGACCAGTGCCCGCGCCTCGGTCTCGCTCTTGGCCTCGGCGTCCGACTCGGTCATGACATTGAGTTCCCAGCCGGTCAGCTGGCTGGCGAGGCGGATATTCTGGCCGCCGCGGCCGATCGCCTGCGACAGCTTGTCCTCGGCCACCGCGATATCCATGCTGTGCGCGTCCTCGTCGACCACGATCGACTGCACTTCCGCCGGCGACATCGCATTGATCACGAACTGCGCCGGATTCTCGTCGTGCGGAATGATGTCCACGCGCTCGCCGGCGATCTCGTTCGACACCGCCTGTACGCGCGAACCGCGCATGCCAACGCAGGCACCGACCGGATCGATGCGCGGATCCTGGCTCTTCACCGCGATCTTGGCGCGGATTCCCGGATCGCGCGCGGCGCCCAGGATATGGATCAGCCCCTGGCCGACCTCGGGCACTTCCAGTTTGAACAGCTCCATCAGAAACTCGGGCGCATTGCGGGTCAGGAACAGCTGCGGGCCGCGCGGCTCGGCGCGCACTTCGCGCAGGTAGGCCTTGACGCGATCCTGCGGCTTCAGCTGCTCGCGCGGGATCATGTCGCTGCGCGGCACGAACCCTTCCGCATTGCCACCCAGGTCAACGTAGATGCCGTTGCGATCGATGCGCTTGACCACGCCGCTGACCAGCGTATTGACGCGGTCTTTATAGGCCTCCACCACCTGCGCGCGCTCGGCTTCGCGCACCTTCTGCACGATGACCTGCTTGGCCTGCTGGGCGGCGATGCGGCCGAAAGCCACGGATTCCATCGCCTCCTCGACGTAGCCGCCGGGTTCGGCGTCCGGGCTGACATCGCGGCCGTCTTCCAGCCGCAGCTCGGCCGAGGGGTTCTCGAGATCCTTGGAATCGTCGGCGAACACCTTCCAGCGCCGGAAGGTCTCGTAGTCGCCGGTCTTGCGGTTGATCGCGACCCGCGCGTCCCAGTCCTCGCCGTGTTTCTTACGGGTAGCCGACGCCAGCGCCGCCTCCAGCGCTTCGAAGATGATCTCCTTATCGACGCCCTTCTCGTTGGAAACGGCATCGACGACCATCAGAATCTCTTTGTTCATCGACAGCTCCTGCAAAAGCCTCAAGACCACAGCGGCGCAAGCCGCGCGCGGCCGATCTGCGCAAATGACACCGATACCATGGCGCCGTCCACATTCAATTCAATACCCTCGCCATTGAGCGCTGCGAGCCGCCCGGTGTAGCGTCGCCGCCCGTCGCGCGGCTGCCGCAGCTCCACCCGCACACGTTCGCCGACGAAGCGCTGAAAATGCGCCGGCGTGCGCAACACCCGATCCAGTCCCGGCGAGGACACTTCCAGCGTGTAACCCGTGGGCACCGGATCCTCGACATCCAACAGGGCCGAAATCTCGCGGCTCACACGCTCACAGTCGTCGAGCCCGACGCCGGGCGCCCGATCGATAAAAATGCGCAGCAGCGCATGCGCGCGGCCCGGGGCGTACTCCAGATCGACCAGCTCGTAGCCCAGCTGCCCAAGCAACGGCTCGGTGAGCGCAATCAGCTTCTCGCACAGCGGCGCTACCATCATGCCTGCCTGATCTTCGAAAACGGCCACGCCAAAAAATAAAAAAGCCCCATGTGGGGCTTTCAGAATCAAGCACTTGGCCGCAGTACCTGCAGCTTTACGGCATGTTGGCACACAACCAACACCGTCCACCGGCGGCCGCGATTCTAGTGCTTTAGGTCAAGCAAATTCAACCATCTGCCGAAAGTCCGCCGCTAGCCGGGGGGGCACCCGCGACGCCACGCTTGCCGGCGTTGAGCGCCGCCTGGCGCAAGCTGGCGGTCAGCTCCTCGAATTCGCCGGTCTTGACGACCAGCGCGTCAGCGCCCGCGCGCAAACAATGCTCCTTCAATAACTCGTTCCTGTGGCCGGTAAATACGACAATCACCGCGCTGGGCAGACGCTCACGCAGCTTTGAGATCAGCGGTAAGCTCGAACCATCATCGAGCGAAAGGTCGACAATGAAGGCATTGGGTGAATGTTCGTCCACCGAGGACAGCACGGCGCTGGCGGACCCGCCGGTGGCGACGCAGACCATATCCGGCTCGGCATCGAGCAGCAGGCCCAGCGTCACCGCCAGGTCGGTATTGTTCTCGCCAATGACGATGCGCAGGGATTTCGGCTCGGCATTGCGTGCAGCGGCGGCATCGACCGGTGTGTCAGCCATCTTGGCTGCAGCGCTCCCTGCGGTGGCTATCGGCGTCAATCCAATGATGGGCCTGCCGGCCGTTTCTGTAAACGCCCGCCACCCCCGCCGCCAGGCGCCCCGATGGATGGCGGCACTGCTCATCGGCGGGCCGATGCTGGCCGGCATGCTCAGCGGTTGCGCGCACGTTCCGAGCGTCCCGGAGCCGCTGGCCATCGATAGCCCGGCCCAGATTCAGGTGCGCGGCGCCAGGGGCGCACTGTCGCGTCGGGCAACCACCGCGGTACTCAGCCGGCTGACCGCCCAGGCCCCCGATGCCAGCGCCCTGCAGCGCCATCTGGCGATCGAGCAGACGGTGTCCGGCAGTCCGCTCTACACCGGCAATCGCGTCACCGTGCTGCGCGACGGCCCGGAGACCTTCGCGGCGACCTTCGCCGCCATTCACCGCGCCCAGCACTACCTTTATCTTGAGTACTACATAGTCGAGGACGTCAGCTTCCACGGCGAGCAGCTGGCGGATCTGCTCATCGCCCGGCAGCAGCAAGGCGTTCAGATCAACCTCATGTATGACGGCATCGGCTCGCTGAAGACGCCCGCGGCGCTGTTTGATCGTCTGCGGGCCGCCGGCATTCACGTACGGCCGTTCAACCCGATCACGACCTCGCCGTTCTCAATCAATGACCGCGATCATCGAAAGATTCTGATCGCTGACGGTCAGACGGCGACCATCGGCGGCGTCAATCTCAGCGTGGACTACGAGAGCGGCAGCGGCGGCCCCAGCGGCGGCAGCGGCGGCAGCGGCGGTGGCAGCGCGCCGGAGGGCGGTGGCGCGGCGACACCGCCCGTCGCACCGGCCCGCAGCGCGCCGCAGAGCGGTGGCGCGGCGACACTGCCGCTCGCACCGGCCGCCAAGCCGGCGCATGAGCCCTGGCATGACATCGATCTGGAGATCGACGGCCCGGCGGTGCGGGAACTCAAGCAGTTGTTCGAGCAGCATTGGCTTCGTCACGGCGGCAGCGCCGCCGAGTTGTTCGCCGATGAGCAGGCGCTGGCCGCGCGCGGCGATGAGGTGGTGCGGATCATCGGCAGCGCACACGGTGAACTCACGCCGCGCTACTACGCGACGCTGATATCGGCGATCCGCAGCGCCGCCACCCATATCTGGGCCACCGCCGCTTATTTCGTGCCGACCCTTCAGGAGAAGCGCGCGCTGGCACTCGCCGCTCGCCGCGGCGTCGATGTGCGGCTGCTGCTGCCGTCGCATAGTGATTCGCCAGCGGCACTGGCCGCGCAGCACTCGCACTACGCGGATCTGCTTGAGGCTGGCGTGAAGATCTACGAGCGCAGCGACGGCATCCTGCACTCGAAGACCGTGGTCGTGGATGGGGTCTGGTCGATCGTGGGATCGTCGAATTTTGATCACCGCAGCGTGCTGTTCAACGACGAGGTCGACGCCGTGGTCATCAGCGCCGCGACCGGTGCGCAGCTGGAGCGCTATTTTCAACAGGACCTGGAGCACGCCAGCGCCATCGACCTGGCGACTTGGAAGCGACGGCCGCTGGCGTACAAGCTGCGCGAGCATTTCTGGCGACTGTGGGAACAGCTATTGTGAATCAGGCACCCTTGGCCTTGGCCTTGGGCAGCGGCGCGAATACCTCGAAACTCAGGCCGAAGCCGCCGCTGGCCTGATGCGGCACGCAGGTAATCTGACTCTTCACATTGCGCGTGGCGAACATCGGCAGCAGCGTGTCGCGGAACTGCTCGACCAGCTCGCAATCGCCGGCCTGGAGCTCGAATGGATGCTGCGGCGCCAACTCGACCTGGCGCCAGGCGCCCTGCACGCTCTTGGCTGCGCTCGCCGAGGCCGCCGGGCTGGTCGCGTTCGCCAACTGCAGCGTCGAAAATACCACCTTGGCCTGCACCAGCTTGTCCGGCACGCCGTATCCGCGCACGCAGGACGGGATCACCTTCGCATCCGCGCGCGCGCCCGCCACACGCAGCAGCAACTGCAGCTTGTCGGCCAGCCCGTCACAGGAATAGGTCGCGGTAAACCCCATGTAGTGAAACTCATAGGTGTGCGATTGCCAGCTTGCCGCCTGTGGCGCCGGGCTCTCAGCCGGCGCGTCGGCGCTGACACTGTCGGCAGCAGCCGCGGCAAACGCCATAGCGGCCATCACAGCGGCGGTCGAGCAGACGCCAATAACCGACAGCCATATGCGTTGAGCCGACATGTAACACCTCGCGCGCCCCGATCAGCGCAGCCCGGTCGAACACTATGAGCATAACGCGTCAGTGGGATCGACGACTGACACGCGGCTGTAGGTAAGCGCGCCTAAGGGCGTCGTTCGGTTGTAACGAGCGCCGGTGGCGGGGTGCGACTGCGCCGC
>DATNNU010000205.1:0-2604 GCA_035601675.1 Steroidobacteraceae bacterium
GATCCTGCTGCTCGATGAGGCCACCAGTGCGCTCGACGCCGAATCGGAGCGGCTGGTGCAGGCGGCGCTCGGCGAGCTGATGCGCGACCGAACCACGCTGGTGATCGCGCATCGCCTGGCCACGGTGCTCAAGGCCGATCGCATTGTCGTGCTCGAGGCCGGGCGCGTGGTGGCGGTGGGCAACCATGCGCAGTTGATGAGGTCGAGTCCGCTCTATGCACGGGTCGCGGCGCTGCAGTTCGGCGCCGCGGAAGAAGCCCTCGCGCGATGAGCGCTCACGGCAATGATGCGTCGGCCGGTGAGTCGATCGCCAATACGGTGACGGACAATCCGTCGCGCAGCCGCTACGAGCTGGCGCTGGAGGGAAGCGTCGCGTTCATCGACTACCAGCGCATCGGGGAGCGAACACTACTGACGCACGCCGAAGTCCCGCCGGGGCTGCGCGGCCGCGGCGTCGGCGCCCAGCTCACCGCCGGAGCGCTGGAGCTGGTGCGCGCGCGAGGCGGCAGTGTCGTAGCCCGCTGTCCCTATGTGGCGCAGTTCATCGCGCGCAACGCACAATACCAGGACCTGCTGGCGCAGGCCTAGTTGCCGTCGGGCGCATCGCTTGCCAGTACTGCGGCCGGCAGATCGGCGAATAAGTCGGCGGCACGAAAGTGCTCCGACTCGAGTAGTACCGTGCGGCCGCTCAAGAGCTCGTGCCACCGGTGGCGGCGCAACGTCGCCGGCACGGCCAGCAATGTGTCCTCATCGAAATCCTGTTGTTGCCGGCGGCGCGAACCGCGCGCCACTGCGACAATCAGGATCTGCGGGCTGTGGGTGCGCGCGTAGGCACACAGCTCATCGGCATGCGCGCCGAGTGCCGGCAACGGCTGATAGTCACCCTCGGCATAAAGCTCTGGGAACCCCTGGCGATGGTGCAGCAGCGTCGTGATCGTCGCCAGCTTGATGCGGCCGTCGCACCAGTCATGCCATAGCTGGCGCATGCAGGCAGCGCGATCGGCCGCTAACGCGCCCTCGAGTTGATCGAGCATGCGCCAGCGCAGCGCGTAGTCCACGTCGCGGCGATTGTCGGGATCGACCATCGACAGATCCCACAGCTCGCTGCCGTTGTAGATATCGGGGACCCCGGGCGCAGTGAGCTTGAGCACCGTCTGGATCAGGCTGTTGTGCGCTCCGGAGGCCGCCAGGCGGCGCGTGAAGGGCAGGAAGGCCGCGAAGAATGCGACCGCGCGGGCGCCAGTGAGCGCGGCATCGACCAGAGTCATCATCGCCTCTTCATACTCGGCGTTGGGAAATGCCCAGCCGGTATGAACCCGCGCTTCGCGCATTGATTTCAGCATCGTCTGGCGTATGCGTTCGGCATAGGGGCGCAGCCGTTCGTCGTCCGGCGTTTCCAGTTGCAGCAGCTCGCAGGGCCAGGTGCCGGCCAGAAGCTGATAGAGCAGGTACTCGTCGTTGCGGTCGGGCCGCAGCTCGGACTCGGCGCTGCTCGGCGGACCGCGCAGGATGCGCGTCCACACCGGCAGCTGCCGTGTCCATTCCTCGGCATACTCTGACAAGGCCGCCAGCCGCGCGCGGCAATCCTCGCCGCGCTTGGTGTCGTGCGTAGAGGTTGCCAGCATCGCATGCGGCCAGTGCTGCGCGCGCTGCAGATTGGCCTTGTGGAAGGCGGCGACGGTGCCGCCGAAGCGCTCGGGATCGCCGCCGACTTCGTTGAGGGCGATGAAGCGGTTATAGCGATAGAACGCCGTGTCTTCCAGACCCTTGGCGACCACCGGCCCGCTGTACTGCTGCAGTCGCATCGCACATCGCAGCAGCGACTGGCGCGAGAAGCCGCTGCGCGGGCGCTGCAGCACTGCGCCGGTCAGCACCTGCTCGAGAAAGTTGAACGCGCTCGGATCGATCTCGGTCTCGTTGCGCCGGGCCTGCGCCAGCGCCCAGCTCAGGTAGCGCCGATCCGCATCGTCGAGCTCGCCGCTGCTGTCGATATAGGTGCGATAGACCGGAAAACAGGCGATCAGCTCCTTGATAGCGCGGCGCAGCAGATCGCGCGTGAAGTCGGCAGTGCGCGGGTTCTGGCGTGCCAGTCGTGCCATGTCGCGTGCCAGCACATTGAGCTCGCTCGCCATCTCATTGTCCATGATGTGCAGTTTGCACAGCCGCGCGATGTCGGCGAACGAGCGCCGCTCGCCGGTGAATTCGGTGTAGCAGTCGGTAAAGGCGGACTCGGCGCTGGCATCGATCATCAGTCCCAGCACCTGGTTGAGAAAGTCGTAGCCGGTAGTGCCATCGACCGGCCAGTCGGCGCGCAGTCTTTCGTGCGGCGTCAGGATCTTCTCGACCACCAGATAGGAATGGCGTCCGCCGCGTCGTACGGTCAGCCGCCGCTGCAGCCGGCGCAGGTACGCCTTGGGGTCGAACATGCCGTCGATGTGATCGATGCGCAGCCCATCGATGACGCCGTCCCTAACCAGCCGCAGCATACGGTGATGCACGTGCTCGAACACCTCCACCACTTCGGTGCGCAGTCCCGCGAGGTCATTGATGTTGAAGAAGCGACGGTAGTTGATGTCATCCGCGGCGACTCGAAAGTACGCCACC
>DATNNU010000206.1:0-16889 GCA_035601675.1 Steroidobacteraceae bacterium
GGTCGGGAAATCGCCCGACGCCTGAAGAGCGACGGTTACCGCGTGTTTATTACCGACATTGATACAGCGGCGGGTACCAGGGTCCACGACGAGCTCGGCGTCGAGTTCATCAAGTGCGATTCGGGTGTCTATAACGAGATGCGCGCCGCAGTCGCGCAGGTCGGCGAGATTGAAGTGCTAGTCAACAATGTCGGCATCCGCGGCGGCACCGGCGCCCTGTGGAAAATTCCGATTGACGATTTCCGCAAAACGATTGACGTCAACACCATCTCCCACATTTTCATGGCGCAGCTCGTCGCCCCAGGCATGATTGAGCGGCGTTCAGGCGTGATCATCATGATCGCATCAGGCGCCGCACGCACTGGCACGATGGGCCGGGCACCCTACGGAATTTCAAAATGGGCTCTGCTAGGCCTTACCAAGTCGCTCGCCAATGAGCTCGCGCCGTGGGGAATACGCGCAAACGCGGTCTTACCCGGCATCGTCAGCGGCGAACGATTCGAAGGCAGCATGAAGTTGCACGCCGAGGAAGAGGGGATCACGCGCGAACAAGCGCTCGAGAGGATCATGTCCCGCACGCGACTGAAGCGCTTCATCGATCCTTCCGAGATCGCCGGAGCTGTCGCCTATCTTGCGTCCGATGACGGTATCGGCATCACTGGCACGTTCCTCGATGTCAGTGGCGGGTTCGAATAGCTCAATCATTCCGCGAACGACATCGCTCGGCTCCACAGGCATGAATATTAACCGTGTCGGATTCGAATCCTGGGCCGGTAATGTCCAACAGGTTATCCAAGGCATCAACCGCGCCTCATTGACGGAGAAACATTGATGAAGGATCCCACTCGAACCGATATTCATCGCGCACTCGCGCGGCACGACGGTGTCATGCTGGAAATCATGGGGCGAGTCCGCCGCGACTTCCTTCCTGGGGACTGGCGGTCACTCGGGATTCACCCCAGCGAGCGCGCACTGCACGGGGAGCGCTTCGGAGACCTCGCGGAGGTTTGGTTCCACGCGACGGAACCTGCCATTGGCGGATATTCGCAGGTGGAGGGGCTCTCCGTGGTGAAGGATCCCGACGCGACCTTCTTTCTACGGGACGCCATCGCTGAGTGCGGAAGAGAAATACTCGGCGAGGAGTATCACAAGAAGCACGGTCGCCTCGCCATGTTCACCAAGATCTACAGCTACACGGTTAATATTTTCCTTCACTGGCATTTGAATCAGGTCCTGGCTGGGCAGGTCCACCAGATGTCGAAAGAGGAGGGGTACTACTTCGCCCCTGAGCTTTTCCCCTACGGGCAGCACCCTTTCACCTACTTCGCCCTGAAGCCAGACACAACGAAGGAGCGGGTTCGAGCGGCACTGAGCCGGAAGAGCTGGGACAGCTGCGACACTAGCCTTCTTGATCAATGCCACAAGATAGAACTCAAGCCCGGGACAGGCTGGATCCTCGGGAGCCTTCTTATCCATGGACCTGGTGCCGCACCGACCATCGAGCCCCAGGTGATGGCAGATAATCTCATCGTGGGAATCCCGCAGCTCGCGAATGGAACACCGGTGACGCGTGATCTTCTCTTCCGTGACCTCACTGAACGCTTCCGGGAGAACGTAGATCTTATCGTCGATGAAACTCTCGATTGGACGGGAAACTGTGTGAGCGAAGAAGAGTGGGTCCAGTCGCACTATCTCGAGCCGATTCCCGTCAATGGGGAGGCGCGACCCGGTGTTCAGGACCGATGGGTAGTCTATGGCAACTTTTCGCGGACGTTTCCCAATCAAAGCTTCTCTACCAAGGAGCTGCGCCTGAAGCCCGGAGCAGAGACTGTGCTTTACGATCATGGCTTCACCGGTGCCTTCGTGCTAGCCGGTGCGGGCGTTATCGTTTCCGACGGCTGTCCCGACGTCCACGTGAGCGCGCTTCCGCCTTTCTGGCGCGAGACCGCGTTACACACCTACTCCAACGCGGTGACTTGGACCGCAGATCGGGCGAAGCGGGGAGTGCACATCAAGAACATCCATACTTCACAGGATCTCGTAATGATCCGGTCAATTGCAGGGGGAACGAAGTACATGCCGGAGGTCGGAGCGCATCGGGCTGCCTCGCCCAATTGATGGCGCGAAATAGCTGTACAGCCGCCAGGCCGTTTGAAGGCCGTACCATGCTGCAGTGCATTATGTGCGTAGCACGTCCAGGCCGTAATCAATTGATCCTGATCGAAGTGCTAAAGCTCTTGTCGTCAACAGCCTGCTGATGGTCGGACCTCCAGGCAGCGGCAAGAGCATGCTCGCCGCGCGCCTGCCGGGTCTATTGCCGCCGTTGTCGCAGCCCGAAGCGCTCGAGGTTGCGGGCATTGCTTCGGTGTCCGGATTGCCGCTGTCTACTTGCGCTTGATCCTGCGAGCACCATGACCCGAGATCATCACCCTGTCGTTGACAGCTCGTTCCATATAAGGACTTGACGGCCCGCGCCTACTGCGCGAGCGAGATCATATAGTCGACACCCTGCTTGACCAGCTCATCGGACAGATCAGCCCGACCGCCTTTGGCGGGCATGATCCCGGTCTTGCCGTTGTAGCCGTTGAGCGCATGCTGATACAGCGTCGGCTTGCCCTCGGCCAGGCGCGAGGCCCAGGCCGCCTTGTCGCCTGCCTTGGGCGCGCCGGCCAGCCCGGTACCGTGGCAGGTCTTGCAGACTGATTCGAACAGATCGCTGCCATTCTTCGGCGCCGCCAGGGCAACCGCACCAGCCGCGCCGGTCGGCGCCTTGATCGCCATGGCGGAATTGTCCTGGCCCGCGACCGCCTCTTTTGTCAGTGGCGCGATATTGCGCTGCAGACTCGCCAGGTAGATCGGGTCCTTGTAGACGTCCACCACCTGCGTGCGGCCTGCCACCGCACGCGCCAGCGCGAACAACAGGATGCTAATGGTCACTAAAGTGCCAATCACGAGGCTGAAAACGGTGATGAACTGGGAGTCCTGTTTGCTCACGGGTGGCAACCGATATCGTAGTTAGTAGGTAGTCGGAAAATTATAGCCTAAGGCGCCGCCGTTGCTGTGGGTCGACATCCACGCCGGCCAACCAGGGCTCAAAGCGCCTTGCGAAAGGTCAGATTGATGCGGCAGCGGCCGGTGAGGGCATGCTCGCCGTCGGCCAGGGGGGTGACGCCATGGAAAGCAAGCCGCTGCCGGCCACCCCAGATCACCACGTCGCCATGAGCCAGCGCAATACGCTGCGCGGAATCGGCGCGGCGCAAGCCTCCAAACAGGAACACGGCCGGAAGCCCCAGCGACACCGACACTACCGGCGCCAGCAGGTCGTACTCGTTGCGGTCCTGATGCAGGCTCAAGCGCGTACCCGGCGCATAGCGATTGACCAGGCAGGCGTCGGGCTCGAAGCCGGCGAAACCGGCCATCGCCGCGGCGCGTACCGCCAGCTCTCGCAAGCGCGCGGGCATCCGCGGCCACGGCCGGCCACTGTCCGGATCGAGCATGTCATAGCGATAGCCGCGACGATCGCTGACCCAGCCCACCTGGCCGCAGTTGGTCATCGCGACCGACATGCGCAGGCCGCCAGGGGTGATCATGTGGCGCCAGGGCGCCTGCGCGATCACCGGCTGCAGCGCGGTCAGCAACGCGGGCGCCTCATCGCTCGCCGCACCGGGCAGCAGCACTGCATCCTCGGCGATGCGCTCGAGTGCCGGGCGCGGCAGCAGCGATTGCGTGCGCAGATCCTGGCGGCGCGAGCGTGCCCGGGTACTCATAGCGCATCGTGGAATACGATGCCGAGCGTATAGCGCTCCCCGTCACGCAGCTGGCTCACGCCGTGGCGCATATTCAGGCGATGCACGCCTCGCGCACCCTGGCCGGGCCGGTAGCGTGACGCGAATATGAGCGCGTCGCCGCGCTCGAGCGGCACGACTTCTACGCGCGATTGCGCACGCGCTTTCTGTTCGGCCACCACGAATTCGCCGCCGTAGAAATCGATTCGCGGCTCCGACAACAGCAGCGTGAGCTGCAGCGGAAACACCTGCTCGCCGTAAAGGTCCTGGTGCAGGCAATTGAAATCGCCGGCCACATAGCGCAACAGCAGCGGCGTCGGCCGCCTCTGGCCGGCACCGTGGCAGCGCTCGAGGAATACTGCGTGTTCGGACGGGAAGCGCGTCGGCAGCTGCAGCGCCTCGTGCCAGCGATTGGCGATTCGCGCCAGCGGCGGATACAGCCCGCTGCGCAGCTGCTGCACCAGCTCCGGCAGCGGATAGGCGAAGTACTGGTATTCACCGCGACCGAAACCATGCCGCGCCATGACGATGCGGCTGCGAAACAACGAAGCGCGTGCATAACTCGCCACCACGGCGGCGCACTCGCCGACCGACAACAGCCGCGGCACGCGCGCCGTGCCGGTGGCGTCGAGGTCGCTGGCGAGCTGCGTCCACGACAGCTGCTCGATCCGCTCGGACAGCGACGCGGCCGCGCCGAGCGCAGCGATCGCGCTCATCTCATCCGCGCTTCGCGCTCGAGCAGCGCGCGCTTGCGGGTCACGCCCCAGCGATAGCCGCTGAGCGAACCGTCGCGGCGTACCACGCGATGACACGGGATCGCGACCGCCAACGGGTTGGCCGCGACCGCCCCGGCGACCGCACGCGCCGAACCGGGCAGCCCTAGACGGCGCGCGATGTCGCTGTAGCTCACCGTGCTGCCCGGGCGGATCTTGCGCAGTGCCTGCCACACGCGGTGCTGAAAAGCGGTCCCACGCAGATCCAGCGGCAGATCAAGGTTGCGCGCTGGTGCTTCCACCAGGCCGGCGACCTGGGCTACCAGCCGTTCAAATCCAGGCTCCCCGCCGATCAGCTGGGCCTTGGGAAACCGGTCCTCCAGATCGCGCAGTAGTCCCGCGGCGTCATCGCCCAGAAGAATCGCGCAGATGCCTTTGTCGGTCGCGGCGACCAGGATCGAGCCGAGGGAACATTCACCGACGGCAAACCGAATACTCACCCCATCACCGCCACCGCGGTAGGCGCTGGGCGTCATGCCCAGTGCCGCGGCGCTGGCGGCGTAGAAGCGGCCGTTGGAGCCGAAACCTGCCTCGTAGATCGCACCGGTGACGCTGCCGCTGCGCTGTAGCTGATCGCGCACGCGTTGTGCGCGCTGTGCCGTGATGTAGGCCTTGGGCGTCATGCCCATGTGGCGTGTGAAGACGCGATGAAAATGAAACCGACTCATGCCGACCTCGCTCGCCAGCGCCGCCAGATCCGGCATGGTCTCGGCCAGATCGATCAGGCGGCACGCCCGCGCCACCAGCCCCGCATGCTGCTGCGCCAGGCCGGCACCGTCCGGGTGGCAGCGCTTGCAGGCGCGAAAGCCGGCGCGCTCGGCCGCCGCCGCGCTATCGAAGAAGCGCACATTTTTTCGCAGCGCGCGCCGCGCACCGCACGACGGGCGGCAGTAGACCCCGGTGGTACGTACCGCATAATAAAAAATCCCATCGGCGCCGGCTGCCCGCCGCACGATCGCCGCCCAGCGTTGCGCGGCGGTCGCATAGCGCACCGTGGCGCGGATAGTGGTTGGGTTGTCCATGGCGTCATTCTCCTCGATTGGCCTGGTGCCTATCGTGGCAGCACGCGGTCGGCGCGACACTCCGGCTCTTGCTGTTGAATTCGCATGGAGCCGGTGACCCTTTATAGCAGCCCCCCGGTCACGGTATCAGACCCTTTCCGACGCTGTGGACGTTTTAAGCTGCCGCTGCCCCGGCGAGTTTCTTGAGCGCCCTGAAGCGGCCGGTCGGCGACAGATCTTCGCGGCCTGCCTGGGCAGTCCAAAGCGCATTGCGCGTCGCGACGAATGCGCTGTTGGATAGTTGCTCCAGGGAACTGGGCGCCGCGAACAGGAAGCCCTGCCCGGCTACACAACCGAGAGCAAGAAGCGCGGCCACTTGCGGTTCGAGCTCGATTCCCTCGGCCACCGTATCCAGTCCCAGCGTCTCACCGAGCATGATGACGGCGCGCGCGAGGTCCGGGCCGTTATAGGTATTCGTCAGACGGTTAACGAAGGAATGATCGATCTTCAGAATGTCGATCGGAAAGCGGTGCAGGTACGAAAGCGACGAGTAACCGGTGCCGAAATCGTCGATCGCGAGCCGAATGCCGAGCGCCTTCAATTGGCACAGCCGCCCCAGGTTCGCGTCGGTGTTGTGCATGATGGTGCTTTCGGTCAATTCAATCACCAGGTTGCCCGGCTCGAGGCCGGACTCCTCCAGCGCCTGCGCGACGTCCTGCACCAGGTCGCCGTGCTGCAGGTGGCGGCCGGAGATATTGACGGCTACCCGCAGGTCGGCGCCGCCCGCCACGGAACTGCGCCAGGCGCACATATCCCGGCATGCCCGCCTCAACACCCAGCGACCAAGTTTGACGATCTGGCCGCACTCCTCGGCGACCTGGATGAACCGACTAGGCATCAGCACGCCAAGCTCGGGGTGCCGCCAGCGCACGAGCGCCTCGACGCCTAGAAGGCTGCGCGTTCCGAGGTCGACGATCGGCTGATACTCGACGAAGAACTCTTCATTGGCGAGAGAACGGGTCAAGTCCGCCTCCAGCCGCAATCGCTCGTGCAATAACTCCTGCATCTGCGGCTGAAAGGTGACGAAGCGGTTCTTGCCCGCGGCCTTGGCGTGGTACATCGCGATGTCAGCTTTGCTGAGCAGCGCCTCGGCACCCGCTTCAATGGTCGAGAATGCGACCCCGATGCTGGCTGACACGCGCACTTCCGTCGCGCTGAGCGCGAACGGCTGGTCTAGTCCCTCGATCAACGACGCGGCCACGCTCTCGACTTCCGCAATCGTCCTGGTCCCCTCGAGCAGAATGGCAAACTCGTCGCCGCCGAGCCGCGCGACGGTGTCGGAGAAGCGCGTCGCCTTGACGAGCCGCTGCGCCACCGCCTGCAGCAGCCGATCGCCGGCATCGTGGCCGAGCGAGTCATTGATGTTCTTGAAGTTGTCGAGGTCAAGGAACATCACGGCTACCTGACCATCGCTGCGCTGCGCCAGCGTCAGGGAATGCTGGACTCGGTCGCGGAACAGGCTTCGGTTGGCGAGCAGCGTCAGTGGGTCGTGAAACGCCAGCTTCCGCAATTGCTCCTCGAGCGCCTTGCGCTCGCTGACGTCGCGGAAGTTGAGCGCTAGTCCCTGCACCGCCGGATCGTCGGTCAAGTTGCTGCCGACTATCTCGAGCACGTAGCGATTGGTGCCGCGTTCGATGCGCAGTTCGACCGGGCCGACGGCCCCCCCGGACGTTGCAGCGACTTCGGCGAGGAAGGCCCTCAGTCGCTCGCCGTCGTCACCCGCCCACAGATCGAGCAGATTTTTCCCGGTGACGGCATCCGGACTCAGACCCAGCGTGCGCTCGGAAGCGGGGGATGCGAAACGCAGGGCACCGTCCACGGCGACGATCATGATGACGTCGGAGGCGTTCGCGATCAAAGAGGCGTAACGATCCTCGACCATGCGGGCTGCTCGTCGCTCGCGAGTCACTGCGTCCTCACGCAGAACCAGCGCCTGGCGCACCATCACGATCAATGTGAGTCCGAACATCACAATGGTCATCACGGTCGCGGGGTCGCCGATGCCGCCGCGCGTGTAGTACACGAGCACCAGGAACGCGGTCAGCATCGCCGCATAGGGCAGCGATTGTGCCAGGGAATCCGACGCACCCGGTGGGGCCCGTGCCGTGTTCGCGCGCATCTGCTCGCGTCCGGCGGCTGCCAGCGGCACGTAGCACACGACGTACAACACGTCCTGAAAAGCGCCAGGCAGATAGTCGCCGCTGATCTTCGCGACCGACCACAGGATGTCACCGAGAAACATCGTCGCGAATCCAGCCAACAGCAGTAATGAGACGCGCCGGCCGTTGCGATTGCCGCTGCTCGCCAGCAGTAGCACGCCCAGCGTGAGCAGCAGAATGCAGTTGAGCGCTAAGTAGCTTTGGCTCAGCGTCCTCTTGATAACGTCGATCTCGGTACCCGAGGCGGCGGGCCGGATGACCAGGAACCAAAAGAACGCACCGAAGCCGACTACGAAAATCGTGGCATCGAGTGCGAGCTGCACCCAGTGTACTCTCACGGCCGCGGCCCGGATCAGATACACCACTGCCGCAAAAAAGACGGGATAAAACGCAACGTAGAAGACGTCAGGCAGACCCGGGAAGGGATCTCGGCCGTGCAGCCAGGAGCTAACGGCAATGGTTTCGCCTACAAGGTACAGGCCGAGCGCGATCGACAGGTACCGCCACGCCGTGCGCAGCGCGCCTGGCGCCAAACGGCGCGCCGCCGCCACGGCGACGATCACCGCGACGAGGCAGGATGGCGAGTCGCCCAGCAGGCCGACATAGTGCGTGACCCGCTCGCCGCCGAATCCCATCAGCATCCAGACCGCGCAAATGGCGACGTAGATCACAAGCCCGATGATGAGTTTGTCGACCCAGCCCGGCGCTGCTTCGGAGCGACTGCCCTGCGCAGGTCCTACTGTACTGCCCACCTGATACACCTCAATGATCCCGCCGCGTGGCTGAACATGCGACGACAGCATGGGTCGACCGCCATGTCGTAAAATTGACGTCTCAAGGCGCGGCTGACAAGGGGAAACGATGCGCGTTGCGATGCAGGTCTCGCCTTATTCGAGTCAGACACCGCGGGCGAACGCCTCGATCGCTATCGATGAGCTCGCAGGCGTTTGAGCCGTCTGCATCGCGCGCTAAAGCCAAGCCTGCCCGTCACGCAACGATCATGCTCTGGAGTGTGATGCGGTGATCTGACCGGCTGTGATCAGTGGCAAGGTAGATTATGGTAAAGCCGGTTTCCACCACCGCCATGAATGGCGCGCCCGGCGGGAGTCGAACCCACGACCTGCAGCTTCGGAGGCTGCCACTCTATCCAGCTGAGCTACGGGCGCACGCGGCGCGGCGGGCAAGGTTACCGCAAGCATGGCTGCCAACGCGAACGCGGCGGCACGCCGCCGGCCTCAGTGGTGCTTTTCGCTTCCCGCCAGGTCGTTGGTGAGCTGGATCAGGTTGTCCTGGCTTCCGGCCATGCCGACATCGCTTTCGTACTTGCCGTTGATGACGATGGCCGGGACGCCTTCGATGCGGTCGCGCCGGGCCAGATCGTCCGCCTTGCGCAGGTTCGTCTGCACGCCGAATGAGTTATAGGCGGTGAGGAAATCCGATTCGCTGATGCCGTTGGCCTTGGCGAAGCGCAGCTGATCCTGCAGCGTCGCGTTTTCATCGTCCGGCGCGTACAGCGGATCCTGCTGCTTATGGATCTGGTCGAACACCTTGGCGTGCAGTTCGTCGAGCTTGCCCAGGGCCTGCAGCGTGTAGAACAACCGCGCATGCGCCCGGTGGATCACGCCCCACATCACCGGCACGCGCACGAACTCGACATAGGCGGGCTTGATCTTGCGCCAGCTCTCGATATACGGATCGAGCGTGTAACAGTGCGGGCAGCCGTACCAGAACATCTCGATGACCTCGACTTTGCCGGGCGGCGCGTCGGTTGGTTGCGCCGGCGACAGCACCTTGTAGTTGCTACCGGCGATCCACTTGAGCGCGGGTAACTGACCCTCGGCCGGCAACGCCGCTACGCGCTCCAGCGCGGCCTCGCTGCTGTCGGTGCCCTTGCCGGTGTCAGCCCCTTCCTGCTGGGTCTTCGCGGCTACCGCCACATCGCTGACGCTGGCCGCCGCCGCCGCGGCCGCCGCGGCCGCAGTGGCGATGGTCGGCGCCGTTGCCGGCGCAGCGGCGCCGGTGTTTACCCCCGCCGTCTGGCTCTGCCCCGACTCACGCGCGCAGGCGGTCAGGCTGGCGAGCAGCAGCCACAGCGCAAGGTATGGTTTCACAGCGATGTTCAGCGCATGCCCTGCACGTATGAGGCAAGGTTGCGGATGTCCTGCGGCGTCAGGCGGCTGGCGATGGTATGCATGATCTCGGCGTTCGGCCCGCCGTAGCTCTCGCCCTTGTCATTACGCGTATAGCGCTTGTCGGCGGCGTAATCCCCGAGCTGCTGCGCGGTATAGACCGCGTGCTGGGCGCGCAGCATCGGAAAGCCCGCGGACGGGTTGCCGCGTCCGACCGGCCCATGGCAGGCAATGCAGGCCGGAATATTGCGCGCGCGATCGCCGCCGCGATAGAGCTTCTCGCCCGCCTGCCAATAGGATGGATCAGCCTCCAGACCGGTGCTCGTCTGCTGCGAGAAATACGCCCCGAGATCCTGCATGTCCTGCTCGCTCAGAGCGGCAGCCATCGGCGGCATCATGCCGCTGGCGTCGATACGGGTCTTGTCGTGGAAGTGCTTTAGCTGGGCCTCGATATAGGCCGCGCTCTGACCGGCCAGACTGGGCCACTGCTCGTTGACACTATTGCCGTTGGCGCCGTGGCAGGCGAAACAGACGGCGGCTTTGGCGGCGCCCGCCACGGCGGAACCCGCAGCCATGGCGATCGGCGTGGTGCACACGGCCAGCATCAACCCAGCCCAGCGCATGATCGGCATCATTTGCAGTCAGCTCCCGTCCAACGGCAGTTTTTCTTTGCACAGCAAAGGGATCGAAGAATTGTACACTAGCAGCCCGGCTTGCGTGCCTGGCCAACGATTGGCCGAAAAGGCGCGGCCCGACCTTAAGGCTCCATCCGCCGCCTTTTGCAGGACACCGCGTGAGCGTTTATCCCAGCGCGCAGTTCCTCTTCAGTGCGGCCGCCGTCGCCCAGTTTCCCGCCGACAGCGGCGCGGAAGTCGCGATCGCCGGCCGCTCCAATGCCGGCAAGTCGAGCGCCATCAACGCCATCACGGCCCGTCATGCGTTGGCACGCACCAGCAAAATGCCCGGCCGCACGCGACTGCTGAATTTCTTCCAGCTCTCCGCCGGCAAGAGGCTGGTGGACCTGCCCGGCTACGGATTCGCCGCGGGGCCGCCCGCCGAACGCGATACCTGGGCGCGGCTGATCGAGGCGCTGGGGCAGCGCGAATGCCTGAAGGGCCTGCTGCTGGTCGTGGACGCGCGTCGCGGCCTGCTGGCAGGCGACCTGCAGCTGCTGGGCTGGGCCGAGGGCATGGGCCGTCCGGTGCACGTGCTGCTGTCCAAATCCGACCAGCTCAAGCGCGCCGAGGCGCGCACCCTGCTGGCGCGATCCGTGGCCACGCTTGCGCGCCGGGGGTCGGTGCAGCTGTTCTCGGCACGCGCCGGCGTGGGACTGGATGAGGCCAGGGGCACGATCGACGCCTGGCTGAACACGGCCACCTGAAAAGAAAAGGCCCCGGTAGTCCTGCTTAGGGGAGGGACTGCCGGGGCCAGAACAATCCGGCGCGGGTCTCTACGCACCGGATTCTTGCCCGCTTTAGGGAGGGAAGCGGGGAGTGCATCGCACTCGTTTGGTTGGAGGCACGTCAAGGCAAGAAGTTTCGCGCCCTAAGTGAAATTTATTTAATGTCGAATCAAGGGTTTAGTTTCCGCCGCGTCGCATCACCGCTACAGAAAAGTCCAGCTCATGCCCACCGAGGCCAGGCTCATCGTGCTGGCCGTCGAGATGTCGTAGCGCTGGTATTCCAGGCGGGCGCCCAGGCTGCCCCAGTGCAGCCCGGCTCCCACGCCATAGGCCAGATCCGCACCGCTGCGGTGAAAGGAGGAAAACGGTGAATTCACATCGCTACGCGAGTTGAACAGACCGACTCGGCCGTAGACATCGAGCACGGGAATCGGCAGGAATGCCAATGCGAACAGCCCGACGCCATCCGTGTCCGCGTAATTAACGCCGCCGTGTGCGCGGCCGAAGCTGACATAGTCCAACTCAGCGGCCAACAGATCGAGCGGCCGCCAGCCGGCGGCCGCCTGGTAGCCGGTATTCTGGGCCCGCACACTGTAGGCGCTGGGATGGAAACGCTCGCTCGATTGACCGATGGAGCCGCCGACATAAAAGCCGGTGTCATCATCGCCAAGCGCCGCCGTAGCGGGAAGTACTGCCACTGGCAGCAGGGCCATCACCACGCCTATCGACCGGTAGCTACGCATCGGCACCTCCTCGCTAGTGGGCCTGGTCCCAATTCAGGCCGCTGCCGACTTCGACCTTTAGCGGCACCGCGAGTTGCGCGCCGCCGCTCATGCGCGCGCTGACCTCGCGCGCCGCCTGCTCGAGGAAATCCTCCGCCACCTCCAGCACCAGCTCATCGTGCACCTGCATCAGCAGTTTCGCCGGCACCTCGGGGCGCTGGCACCAGTCGTCGATCGTGATCATCGCGCGCTTGATGATGTCGGCCGCCGTGCCTTGCATCGGCGCATTGATGGCGCTGCGCTCGGCGTACTGCTGCAGCTGCCGGTTACGCGAACGGATCTCAGGCAGGTAGAGCCGTCGGCCGAACACGGTCTCGACATAACCGTCGCGGCGGGCCTGTTCGCGCGTGGCATCCATATAGCGCCGCACGCCCGGATAGCGTGCAAAGTACAGGTCGACGTAACTTTGGGCCGCGCCGCGTGCCACCCCGAGCTGACGCGCCAGCCCAAAGGCGGACATGCCGTAGATCAACCCGAAGTTGATCGCCTTGGCCGATCGGCGCTGGTCGGCGGACACCTGATCGAGCGCCACGCCGAACACTTCGGCCGCGGTCGCCTGATGGATGTCGCGATCCTCGGCGAATGCCCGCAGCAGGCCCTCATCGCCCGACAGGTGCGCCATGATCCGTAATTCGATCTGCGAGTAGTCGGCGGCCAGCAGGCGCTGGCCGGGGGCAGCAATGAATGCCTGCCGGATGCGACGCCCCTCGGGACTGCGGATTGGGATGTTCTGCAGATTGGGATCGGTCGATGACAGCCGGCCGGTGGCGGCGACGGCCTGGTGGTAGGAGGTATGCACGCGGCCGGTGTCCGGATTGATCTGCTCGGGCAGTCGCTCGGTATAGGTCGAGCGCAGCTTGGCAAGACCGCGATATTCGAGAATCAGCCTGGGCAGCGGGTAATCGGTCGCGAGTTCCTCGAGTACGTCCTCGGCCGTCGACGGCGTTCCGCTTGGCGTCTTGCGCCTCACCGGCAGTCCCAGCCGCTCGAACAGTATCTGCTGCAGCTGCTTGGGCGACTCGAGATTGAACGACGCGCCGGCCTCACTATGCGCCAGCGCCTCGATCTCACGCAGCCGCAGTGCGATCTCACCGCTCTGCGCGTGCAGCATGGCGCGATCGATCAGCACGCCGTGACGCTCCATGCGCTGCAGCACCGGCACCAGCGGCTGCTCGATCTGCTGATACACCTGCGCCAGCGCCGGCACCTGCTCGAGCCGCGGCCACAGCACACGATGCAAGCGCAGCGTGACATCGGCGTCCTCGGCTGCGTATTGCGCGGCCTGGTCGACGCTGACCTGGTTGAAGCTGATCTGCTTGGCGCCCTTGCCGGCGACATCTTCGAAATGAATCGTGCGGATGCCCAGCAGATGCGCGGCCATCGAATCCATGTCGTGCCGTGTCGCGGTGCTGTTCAGCACGTACGACTCCAGCATCGTGTCGTAGCGCTGGCCCTTGAGATGCACGCCGTGATTCTCGAGCACGTGGATGTCGAACTTAAGATGTTGGCCGACCTTGCCGTGGTCGGGGTCTTCGAGCAGCGGCCGCAGCGCCTCGAGCACCCGGGCGCGATCGAGCTGAGCCGGTGCACCGGCATAGTCATGCGCCAGCGGCACGTAGGCCGCATGTCCGGGCTCGATGCAGAACGACAGGCCGACGATCCTGGTCCTCATATAGTCGAGACTCGAGGTCTCGGTATCGAACGCAAATAGATCCGCAGCCCTGAGCGCTTCGATCCAGCGTGAAAGCGTCTGCCAATCCATCACGGTCTCGTAGCGCCGCGGCACACTCGCCAGCGCCGCCGCCGCGGGATCGGCCGGCAACGGTAGGTCGATGAGCGCCGTTGCGTCTTTCGGGGCCGCGCTGCCCGCGGGCTGCGATGCGACCGGCAGCGCGGCGGCGGCCGCAGCGCTGTCGGTGGCACCAGCGGTTGCAGCCGGCGATGACGGCGCCGCCGCCATCGGCGAGGCAGCGGCGCTGCTGGCCTCCAATTGCTGCAGCAGCGAGCGCAACTCGAGTCGCCGATAGAGTGCACGCAGACGCGGGATTTCGGCCGCGCGCCGTACCAGTCCGGCCTCATCGAGCGGCAGGTCCAGATCGCAGCTGATGGTGGCGAGCTGTCGCGACAGCGCCAGGGTCGCAACGCCCGCGCGCAGGTTATCGCCCACCTTGCCTTCGACCTCGGCGGCGTTAGCGAGCAGCGCATCGAGCGTGCTGTATTTGTTGAGCCATTTGGCGGCGGTCTTCGGGCCAACCTTGTCGATGCCGGGAATGTTGTCCGAGCTGTCGCCAACCAGTGCCAGGTAATCGATGATCTGTTCCGGAAACACATCGAACTTGGCTTTCACCCCGGCGCGATCGAGCACCGTGTTGCTCATGGTGTTCACCAGCGTGATGTGCTCATTCACCAGCTGCGCCATATCCTTGTCGCCGGTGGAGATCAGCACCTGCTGGCCGGCGCTGGCAGCTCGGCACGCCAGCGTGCCGATGACGTCGTCGGCTTCGACGCCGCCGATGCGCAACACCGGCAGGCCGAGCGCCTCCACCGCCTCGAGCAGGGGTTCGGTCTGCGCGCGCAGGTCGTCCGGCATCGGCGGTCGATGGGCCTTGTACTCGGCGAACAGCTCATCGCGAAAGGTCTTGCCCGGCGCATCGAACACCACCGCGATATGCGGCGGCTCGAACTCGCGCAGGAACTTCAGCAGCATCGACAGCACGCCATGCACGGCGCCGGTCGGCTGTCCGGCCGAATTGGTCAGTGGCGGCAGCGCGTGAAAGGCGCGGTACAGATAGGACGAGCCGTCGATCAGCACCAGGTCGGGTCGCGTGGGTAGCGGCATAGGCGCGCACGATAAGCCAGCCGGAGCCCGGGCGCACCTGCGCCTGTACTGGGATTCTGATGCCATCGAGCCGTGTTCGAAAAGCCGCGCCGTGCTTGACTGCACGGCCAGCGACTTGTATAAAGCCATGTAGTTATATTCCTAATAGGCTATATATGAGAAGCGATCGCCTCAATGCGGTTTTCTCCGCTCTCGCCGATCCGACGCGGCGCGCCATACTTGCGCGACTCGCGACTGGCGCCGCCAACGTGATGGAGCTTGCGCAGCCTTTCGATATGAGCCAGCCGTCGGTCTCCAAGCATTTAAGGGTGCTGGAGCACGCAGGCCTCATTGTGCGTGGCCGCGACGCACAGCGCCGCCCGTGCCGGCTCGAGCCGGCTCCCCTCAAAGCCGTCGCCGAGTTCGTCGAGCGTTACCGCCAGCACTGGGAGCAGAGCTTCGATCGCCTCGAATTGCACCTGCAGCGGATGAAAACAGACGAAGCGCTTAAGCCCAAAGGCAAGCCGAGGCGAGGCCAGAAGCACACTCTGGCCACGAACGACTCGAGATTCACTAAGTAGAAGTGTCATGAGCAACACCGCCGAGCGGGAAATTGTAATCGCGCGCGTTTTCAACGCGCCGCGCGAGTTGGTATTCGAGGCGTGGCTGGATCCCAAGCACATAGATCAATGGTGGGGCCCTCGCGGATTCACGACGCTGACCTCGTCCATGAACGCGACTAACGGCGGCGCGTGGCACTACGTCATGCGCCATGCGCAGTACGGCGAATTCAAGAATCGTATCGTCTATCGCGAAATCGTGAGACCGGAGCGCCTGGTGTACACGCACGATAGTGGAGTCGACGATGACGCGTCGGCATTCGAGGTGACGGTCAGCTTCGTGGCCCAGGGCGCCAGGACCAAGCTCACGATGCACTCGATCTTCTCGAGCGCCGCCGAGCTCGAGAGGGTAAAGGGCTTCGGCGCCATCGAGGGGGGCAAGCAGACTCTGGAGCGCCTCGCGGAGCGGCTCGCACAGCCACATTGACCGACGCGCTTGGTCAGTGCGCTCGCCCCGGCGGCCAGGTTCTCGCAAGACCCAGCGCGCCCGGTAAAACCTTTATCACCGGCGGCTCCACTTACATACAGCCGGCATCGGCGCTGCGGGCCTAACTAGCGGGCCTGAGGATCCTGAGTGCGCCTGCTGACGAGCACAGCCAACCAAAGAACATTTGTCATAAGGGGACCCGTCATGCAGATAAAACAAACCGTTCGGAGCGCGCTTCGCCGCAGCATGCTGGCGGCGAGCCTGGGTTTTCTCACGGCTATCGGATCGCAGGCCGATGCGGCTGAAGCATTCATTCCTCAAGTCATCAACTCCTCGACCGTTCCATCCAATGGCGATGTCAATCCCTACGGGGTGGCGTTCGTGCCCGTGGGCTTCCCCGCTGGCGGAAAAATTGCCGCGGGTGACGTCCTGGTCAGTAATTTCAACAACACGAAGAACGTACAGGGCACCGGGACCACGATCGTCCAGCTGACGCCGCGCGGACCACTCGCGCCGCCGCCGGGCAGCCCGGGCAGCCCGGGCAGCGCCGTCACGTTCTTCACCAGCAGCCTGCCGGGCCTGAGCACCGCGCTTGGGGTGCTCAAGGCCGGGTTTGTGCTGGTGGGCAACGTGCCGACGGACGGTAGCAAAATCGGTCAGGGTGCGCTGCAGGTGATCGATCGGCACGGCCACTTGCTGGCGACCTGGAACGATAAGAATACGAAACTTCTGGACGGCCCGTGGGATCTCGCCATCGACGATGACGGACAGAGCGCCCACGTGTTTGTCTCCAACGTGCTGAACGGCACCGTATTGCGTCTGGACGTCGCGGTGGAGTCTGGGGCCCTCGAGCTGCTGAAGACAACCAAGATCGCTGGCGGCTATACGCACGTGCCCGACGTGGCGGCCCTAGTTTTGGGTCCCACCGGGCTC
>DATNNU010000207.1:0-3011 GCA_035601675.1 Steroidobacteraceae bacterium
TCGGATCTCACCGGAAGCGCCGGTACCCGTGGTGCGGGTCACGCGCCAGGAAGAGCGCCTCGGCGGCGCGGCCAACGTGGCATTGAATATCAAGTCGCTCGGCACGCAGGCGACACTGATGACGGTGGTGGGCGAGGACGAGCCCGCGCATCGATTGCAACAGCTGCTGCAGGCCCAGGGGGTCGAGGTGCTGCTGGGCCGGGACCCGAAACTGCACACCAGCGTCAAGCTGCGTGTCATCGGCCGCGCACAGCAGTTGCTGCGGGTGGACTTCGAGGACCCGCCGGATCATGAAGTGCTGTCGGAGATGCTGGCCGACTTCGAGCGGGTGCTTGCCGGCTATGGGGCGGTGCTGTTTTCCGACTACGGCAAGGGCGGCCTGACCCACATCGCCCGCATGATTGCCTGGGCGCGCGCGGCCGGAAAGATCGTACTGGTGGATCCGAAAGGCAGCGACTATAGCCGCTACGCGGGAGCGAGCGTGCTGACGCCAAATTTGGCTGAACTGGCCGAGGTGATCGGCGGCTGGAACAGCGAGCCGCAGCTGGTGCAGCGGGCGCAGGCGCTGCGCGAGCGCCTGAACGTGGACAACCTGGTGCTTACGCGCAGTGAACAGGGTATGTCGCTGTTTGACGCCGCCGGACATATGCACGTGCCGGCGCAGGCGCGCGAGGTGTTCGACGTCACCGGCGCCGGCGATACCGTCATCGCCACGCTGGCGGCGATGTTGGCGGCCGGCGTGAGCGTGCGTGACGCGCTGCCGGTGGCGAACCGCGCCGGCGGAATTGTGGTCGGCAGGTTCGGTACCGCGAGCGTCAGTTACGAGGAACTGTTCGCATGAGAGTGGTCGTGACCGGCGCCGCCGGAATGATCGGCAGCAATATAGTGCACGCCCTCAATGCCGCCGGCGCCGATGCCATCATTGCGGTGGACGATCTTCGCGCTGGACAGAAATTCCGCAACCTGCTGGGCGCGGGCATCAGCGACTATTTCGACCAAGAGGAGTTCTACGGCCGCTTCGCCCGCCGCGAACTGGGCAAGGTGGCGGCAGTGTTCCACCAGGGTGCGTGTTCGGACACCATGGAACATGACGGGCGTGTGATGCTGCGAAATAACTATCGCTGCTCAAAGGATCTGCTCGACGCCTGTCAGGCGCAGGGCGTACGCCTCATGTACGCCTCGTCCGCGGCGATCTATGGCAGCAGCATGAGCTTTCGCGAACAACCGCCGTTCGAGCGGCCGCTCAATGTCTACGGCTACTCCAAGCTGCTGTTCGACGATGTGGTGCGACGCATGTTGGCGCATGCGAGCTCCCAGGTGGTCGGATTGCGCTATTTCAACGTCTATGGCCCGCGCGAACGGCATAAGGGCCGTATGGCATCGGTCGCATTCCATCACTTCAACCAGTATCGCGACTCCGGCAAGGTGCGGCTGTTCGGCGAATATGGCGGCTATGGACCAGGACAACAATCGCGCGATTTTATTCATGTCGACGATGTGGTGGCGGTGAACCTGTGGTTCCTGGCGCACCCGCAGTGCAATGGCGTCTTCAACCTGGGCACCGGCCGCGCGCAGGCGTTCAACGACGTGGCGCACGCGACCGTGAACGCCTGCCGCGCCCAACGCGCACAGCCGGCGCTGACGCTCGAGCAGCAGATCAAGGGCGGAATGGTCGAATACATTCCGATCCCCGAGGCATTGATCGGCAAGTATCAGTGCCATACCCAGGCCGACTTGACCGCGCTGCGCGCGGCCGGTGTCGATCATGAGTTCTTGGATGTGGCCACCGGCGTGCGCCGCTACGTGGAATGGCTGAGCGCCGAGGCTTCGGCCTGAAGGCAAGGTCACCCCCGATGGGAGCTATTCCACAGTGGCTGCTCGACAAGGTTCTTGCGCCGGCCGACATCGCCGGGCGCGACTGGAAAGACGCCCGGCCTATGGTTTTTACCAACGGCGTGTTTGACCTGCTGCATGCCGGCCACGTGGTCTATCTGGCCGCTGCCCGGGCGCTGGGAGTCAGTTTACTGGTCGCAGTGAATTCCGACAGCTCGGCCCGCCAACTGGGCAAGGGACCAGAGCGACCCGTGACCAGCGAGCGCGACCGCGCGCTGGTCATCGCGGCGCTGCAGAGCGTCTCGTACGTCACGTTGTTCGATGAAATCACTCCCTGCGAACTGATCCGTCGCTGTCGACCCGACGTCTACGTCAAGGGTGGCGACTACGACATCGAGGCACTCGAGGAGAGCAGACTGGTGAGAAGCTGGGGCGGGCGCTCGCTGGCGATGCCGCTGCATTCCGGCTACTCGACCACGTCACTGGTGCGGCGCATTCGTGGCCATGACTGATTGTCGCTGAAGCGATGACGGCTATGCGCACCGCCGGTCCGCAGCCGGGCCGCAAGGCGGCGTTTGTCGACCGCGACGGTGTCATTACCGTCGACAGCGGTTTTCTGCACCGGGTCGAGGACTTGGTATTTCTCCCGGGGGCGATCGAGGGCTTGCAGCGGCTGCAGGCCGCGCATTACCTGCTGGTCGTCATCACCAATCAATCGGGGATCGCGCGCGGTTTCTATACCGAAGCCGATTACCTGCGGCTCACGGGCCATATGCAACAGCGTCTGTCGGCCGCCGGTGTGCAGCTCAGTGCGGTCGAGTACTGTCCGCACTTACCCGACGCGCAGATCGCGCGCTATCGCGTCGACTGCGACTGCCGTAAGCCGCTACCCGGTATGCTCCGGCGCGCCGCCGCCGCGCTGAACATCGACATGGCGAGCTCCGTGCTGGTGGGCGATCGCGCCATCGACGTCCAGGCCGGCCGCAGCGCCGGCGTGGGGCGCTGCTGGCTGGTGCGCAGCGGCGTTGCATTGAGCCCGTCGGACATCGAACTCGCCGATGCCGTGTTCGACGACCTGGCGGCCTGCGCGCGGCAGCTGGCTGACTGATCGGGCGCGGCGCTGGTCGCGCGCCGTCGCCGGCGCCATAATTGCGCGCCGCCGGCCGCTACCGCAAAAC
>DATNNU010000208.1:0-3526 GCA_035601675.1 Steroidobacteraceae bacterium
CGAGCTGGTGCTGATCGGCCGCTCGGCAAGCAAACTTGAGGCCGTGCACGCGCAGATTGCAGCGCTGCATAAGGCCGAAGCCAGCATTGCGGCGCTGGATCTGGAGACGGCGATCGCCCGCGATTACGATGCGCTCGCCGATGCGCTGCAGCGCCGTTATGGCAGGCTCGACGGCCTGCTGCACAATGCCGGCATTCTCGGCGTGCTGGCGCCGATCGAGCATTACGACGTGCCGACCTGGTGCCGGGTGCTGCACGTCAATCTGACCGCGGCGTTTGCGCTCACTCAGGTACTGCTGCCGTTGCTGCGCAGCTCGCCCGATGCATCGATCGTGTTCACCAGCAGCGGCGCCGGCCGTCACGCCAACGCCTATTGGGGTGCCTACGCGGTATCGAAGTTCGGCATCGAAGCCCTGAGCCGCGTTCTGGCCGAAGAACTCGAAAGCGGCGGCAACCCACGCGTCAATGCGATCAACCCCGGACCGGTGCGCACGCGCATGCGCCGGCAGGCCTTCCCGGCCGAAGACGTGAGCCGATTAGCCGTCCCCGCGGACATCGTGCAGCCGTATCTGTGGCTGCTCGGACCCGCCAGTCGCGGCGTCAACGGCCAGAGCCTGGACTGCCAAGCAAAGCGGTGACCTCTGCGCCCTCGAGCTCGCGCCAATGACCGCGCGCCAACGTGCGCGGCAGGGCCAGTGTGCCGATACGGGTGCGCAGCATGCGCACCAGCGTCAGCCCCTGGCGCTCGATCAACTGGCGGATGTCGTTGCCGCTGGCTCCGGCGGCCAGCAACCGATACCAGCGATTGCTGCCCTCACCGCCCGTGGGCTCGAGCTGCAGCACCCGCAGCGCGGCGCCCCGGTCGAGCATGCCCTCACGGATCGCCTGCTGCTGTTCGGCGGACATCTCGCCGCGGATGCGCAAACTGAATTCCATCTCCTGCGCATGCACCGCGCGCTGCAGGCGCGTGGCCAGCGCACCATCGGCGGTCAGCAGTTCCAGTCCGCCATCGACGCTCGGCATCGGACTGATGCTGATGAAGCGTCGGCCGGCACGGCGCGGCAGCCGCTCGGCGATGCTGGCACTCGGCGCCGCGCCCCCGATCCCCGCCGGCTCGGCAGCCAGTGCAGCGGCGCGGAGGCCGCTGGCGCCACCGGCGCCGCTGCGCGGCGGCAGCAGCGGCTCGCCGGGCGAGCGATGCACCAGAAAAACCGGCACGTCCCTGGCAAGTTGCCGCCGGATCAGGCGGCCGTCGAGCTTGAGCTGATCGTCGCCGGCGACGCGCATACCGAGCACTGCGGCCTTGCCGTTGACCGTCACCCGGCCGGCGCGGATCCAGGCCTCGGCTTCGCGGCGCGAGCCGAGCCCGAGCTGCGACAGCACCTTCTGCAGCCGCTCGGCTGGGCTCGCGGCCGGCATGTGAACGATCGCTAGCGGGAATCGTCGGGCGGCGCGGCGAGCAGGCCGGAACGGGCCTTCGCGGCGGCGTCGAACTCGTCCGCCTCGCTGGCGTCGGGGTCGTTGGCTTCCTCGTCGATCGGCTCGCCGAGGGCGCCCGATGCCGCCGCGCCCGCTACCGAGATGCCGTCGAGCTGGCCGGCGACCGGCAGATCGAGCTGCGGATCAAACTCGCCGAGCGAGTGCAGCGCGGTGAGCGGCGGCAACTGGTCCAGGCTCTTGAGTCCGAAATACTCGAGGAAGTCACGTGTGGTCCCGAGCAGCTCCGGCCGCCCCGGCAGATCGCGGTGACCCACGACGCGGATCCACTGGCGCTCGAGCAACGTCTTGGTGATGTTGGGATTGACCGCAACGCCCCGCACCGATTCGATCTCGGCCCGTGTGATCGGCTGCCGATAGGCGATCAGCGCCAGCGTCTCGAGCAGCGCGCGCGAATAGCGCTGCGGTCGCTCCGGCCACAGCCGCGCCACGGTAGTGGCATAGGCACGGCGCACCTGAATGCGCCAGCCGGCGCCGGTCTCCGTGAGCTCGATCGGCCGCCCCGCGTAATCCTCGGCCAGCGAGGCTAGCGCGGTGCGAATCGCCGCCGGCTCTGTGCGATCCTGTTCGTCGAATAGTTGCAATAAATCATTGAACGTGACCGATCTGCCGGCTGCCAGCAACGCGGCTTCGACGATATTTCTGATTTCGCTTGCGCTCATT
This sequence comes from Steroidobacteraceae bacterium, assembly GCA_035601675.1. GTDB lineage: Bacteria > Pseudomonadota > Gammaproteobacteria > Steroidobacterales > Steroidobacteraceae > FEN-1191. The sequence goes on from DATNNU010000208.1 coordinate 2,160, forward strand.
CCAACACTCCGCTGTCCTCTGCCGGCGGCCCCGCGGCTGCGGCAGCATCCGGCTGCGTATTGTCGGCGACCAGATGCAGTGTACGATTTGCCGCCGCCGCGCGCACGTGCAGCGGCGCATAGGGTTCGGTCTGCATGATGTCGATCAGGCCCTCGCGCATCAGCTCGAGGATCGCAACGAAAGTGACGGTCACGCCCGCGCGGCCCTCTTCGGGCGTGAACAGACGGCCGAACTCCAGAAAACTGCCCTGCTCCAGCGCCGCCAGTATGTTGCTCATGCGCTCGCGCACCGACAACGGTTCGCGCCGCACGTGATGATGCGCGAACATGGCGGCGCGCACCGCCACTTCATTGAATGCCAGCAGCATTTCCCGCAGCGTCACCTGCGGCAGGCTGCGCGGCACCGGCCGGTCGCGCAGCTCGGCGCTCGCCTGCCACACGTCGCGTTCCAGCCGTGGCATGGCGTCGATATCCGCCGCCGCGCGCTTGAAGCGCTCGTACTCCTGCAGCCGGCGCACCAGCTCGGCACGCGGATCGTCCTCGCCGGCGTCGCCCTCGCCGGGCGGCCGCGGCAGCAGCATGCGCGACTTGATCTCGGCCAGCGTCGCCGCCATCACCAGGTACTCGCCGGCCAGCTCGAGCTGCAGTTCGTGCATCAGCTCGATGTAGTGGGTGTACTGACGGGTGATCTCGGCAATCGGAATATTGAGGATGTCGACGTTCTGCCGCCGGATCAGATAAAGCAGCAGATCGAGCGGTCCCTCGAAGGCCTCGAGAAATATCTCCAGCGCCTGCGGCGGGATGTACAGATCGCGCGGCAGCTGCGTGATCGGCTCGCCGTTGACCACGGCAAACGGCATCTCGACCTGCTCGGGCGACAGCGGCACCGGGGCCGCCGGCGGCGGGTTGGACACCACGATCTTCAGGTCCGGCTTCACCATCGTCAGGCCTTATAATTCATTGCGGCCGCAAATGCATCGCGCGGCGCACTTCGTCGAGCGTGGCGCGCGCCACGGTGCGCGCCTTCTCGCCGCCTTCGGTCAGGATCGTCGCCACCATATCGGGATTGTCCAGGAATTCCTGCGCGCGCTTGCGCATGCCGGTGACCTCCTCGACGATGCGCTCGATCAGCGGTTGCTTGCAGTCGAGACAGCCGATGCCGGCGCTGCGGCAGCCCTGGTCGACCCACTGGCGCGTGGCCTCATCCGAATACAGCTTGTGCAGATCCCAGACCGGGCATTTCTCCGGGTCTCCGGGATCGCTGCGACGCACGCGCGCCGGGTCGGTCTGCATGGTCTTGAGCTTCGCCGCCGCCACATCCGGCTCCTCGCGCAGCAGGATGGTGTTGCCATAGGACTTGGACATCTT
>DATNNU010000209.1:0-4205 GCA_035601675.1 Steroidobacteraceae bacterium
GCCGACCGAGCGGTTGCAGCGCGGGCAGCCGCTCGAGATGCTGGGCCGGGCGCCGCACCGGCTGCGCGGCAGCGTCGAGATCGGCGGACAGGATCACTTCTACCTGGAGGGGCAGATCGCGATCGCGCTGCCGCAGGAAGACGGCACGATGCTCGTGCACAGCTCGACGCAACACCCCTCCGAGGTGCAGCAGATCGTGGCCAGGGCGCTGGGCCGCCGCTCGCACACCGTGACCGTGCAATGCCGCCGGATGGGCGGCGGCTTCGGCGGCAAGGAGACGCAGCCCGCCCTGATCGCGGCGGCGGCGGCGGTGCTCGCCTGCAAGACCGGCCGTCCGGTGAAGCTGCGGCTGGACCGCGACGTCGATATGCTGGCGACCGGCAAACGGCATGACTTCGTCGCCGACTACGAGGTCGGCTTCGAGCGCGACGGCCGCATCATCGCGCTCGACGTCATGCTGGCTTCGCGCTGCGGCTATTCGGTGGACCTGTCCGGGCCGGTCAACGATCGCGCCGTCATGCACCTCGACAATGCCTACTACCTCGAGCACGTGCGGATCGTCTCGCACCGTTGCAAGACCCATACGGTCTCGAATACGGCGTTCCGCGGCTTCGGCGGCCCGCAGGGCATGCTCGTCATCGAGCAGGTGCTCGATGACATCGCGCGCACGCTCGGGGTGGATCCACTCGTCGTACGGCGCGCGAATTTCTACGGTACGGATACACGCAACGTGACGCCCTACGGCCAGACGGTCGAAGACAACGTACTGGACACGATCGTCGATCGCCTCGCCGAGTCGAGCCGCTACGCGACGCGGCGGGCGGAGATCGCGGCCTGGAACGCCACCGATCCGGTCATCCGGCGGGGTCTGGCGCTGACACCGGTGAAGTTCGGCATCTCATTCACCGCGACGATGTACAACCAGGCTGGCGCGCTGCTGCACATCTACAACGACGGCACCGTGCTGCTCAATCACGGTGGCACCGAGATGGGCCAGGGCCTGTTCACGAAGGTCGCGCAGGTCGTGGCCGCGGAGCTCGGGGTGCCGCTGTCACTCATCCGGGTCTCGGCCACCGACACCTCCAAGGTTCCCAACACGTCGGCGAGCGCCGCCTCGGCCAGCTCGGACCTGAACGGTAAGGCCGCGCAGGCGGCGGCGCGCACGATCCGCGAGCGCCTGGTCGCCTGGCTTTGCCAGACGCACGGCGTCGAGGCGCACCAGGTGAGTTTCCGCGACGGCCGCGTCTCGGTGGGCAGCGAGCAGTTCAGCTTCGCCGAGGTTGTGCTGCGCGCCTACCGCGCACGCATCTCGCTGTCATCGACGGGGTTCTATGCCACTCCGAAAATCCAGTGGGACAAGGCGCGCATGCAAGGGCGGCCGTTTTTCTACTTTGCCTATGGCGCGGCGGTCAGCGAAGTGGCGATTGATACGCTCAGCGGTGAGGCACGGCTGCTGCGCGTCGACATCCTGCACGACGTCGGCGCCTCACTGAATCCCGCCATCGATCTGGGCCAGATCGAGGGCGGGTTTCTGCAGGGGGTCGGCTGGCTGACCTGCGAGCAACTGTGGTGGAACGCGCGCGGGGAGTTGCAGACGCACGCTCCGTCGACCTACAAGATTCCGACCGCGGGCGATTGGCCGGCCCGGACGACGATCGGTTTCCTCGAGCACGCGCCGAATCGCGAGGACACGATCCATCGCTCAAAGGCCGTCGGTGAGCCGCCGCTGATGCTCGCGATCTCGACCTTGCACGCGATCCGCGACGCCGTGGCGAGCGCGGGCGCATCCGGTGCATTGCCGCCGCTGCCCTCGCCGGCAACGCCCGAGGTCGTGCTGCGGGCCTTGACGCTGGTTCGCAGGCAGAGTTGCGTCGCATGAGCACTCCCATACCCTGGCTGACGACGCTGCAGGACTGGCCAGGCGCTGCGATCGAGCTGCTGCAAGGGGAGGACTCCGCCGTCGTACGCGTGCTCGTAGCGCAGGTGCGCGGCTCGGCACCGCGCGAGGCCGGCGCTGCGATGCTGGTCGCATCGAGCCGCGTTATCGGCACCATCGGCGGCGGCCAGCTCGAGTGGCAGGCGCTCGCTGCGGCCCGCACGCTGCTGGCCGAGACCGACGCAGCCGTGCGACTGCAGCGGCTCGTGCTCGGCACCGATCTCGGGCAGTGCTGCGGGGGTGTGGTCGAGCTCTGGATCGAGCGCTTCGTGCGTGCCGATCTGCCGCTGCTGGCCACCGCGCAGGCAGCCGCAAGGGTCAGTCCGGTGGTGCTGCGGAGCACTCTGCGGCCGGCGGGCATGGAACGCACGCTCGTGCGAAGCACGACTGACAGTGGTGCTGACGCGGCACTGCTGGGTCCTTCGACGCAGGTAGCTGCGCCGCGTCTGATCCGCACCGGCAGCGGTGCGATCACGTTGCTCGAGCGTCTCGATTGTGCGCTGCCGCCGCTGTGGCTCTACGGTGCCGGCTACGTCGGCCAGGCGCTGGCGCGAATACTTCCGGAACTGCCGCTGCGGTTGACCTGGATCGACGCGCGCCGCCACCTGTTCCCATCGTCGCTGCCGGCCTCGGTGACGGCTTGGTCCGATGACCCGCTCGCGAGCGTGGCACAGGCACCGGCCGGCGCCCACTTTCTGATCATGACGCACTCGCACGCGCTCGACTACGCACTGACACGCGCGCTGCTCGAGCGCAACGACTTCGCATCGCTCGGCCTGATCGGCTCGCAGAGCAAGTCGGCGCGTTTTCGCTCGCGCCTGAAACGCGACGGCGTGACCGCAGAGCGCCTGGCGCGCCTGACCTGCCCGATCGGCATCAGCGGCATCTCGAGCAAGTGGCCGGCTGCAATCGCGGTCGCTGTGGGTGCGCAGCTGCTGCAACGGCTCGGGCAGTCGGCCAGGGCCGGCGCCCCAGGCGAGCCGGCTGCTGCGGCCGGATTCACCGAATCGACGGACTGCGGCGGCGACTGCGGGCGGTGTCAGGCGGGAGCCTCCGGCGCGCGATGATGACGTATCTCGCCGATTGGCTCGCGCTACTGGTGCGCTGGCTGCATCTGATCGCCGGCATCGCCTGGATCGGTGCCTCGTTCTACTTCGTCTGGCTCGACAATCACCTGCAGCCGCCGCGAGAGCGCGACGACGATCTGGCCGGCGAACTCTGGGCCGTGCATGGCGGCGGGTTCTACGTGTCGCAGAAGTACCGGATCGCGCCACGCGAATTGCCGGCCACGCTGCATTGGTTCTACTGGGAGGCGTACACGACGTGGCTGTCGGGCTTCGCGCTGCTGTGCCTGCTGTACTTCCTGCGCGCCGAGGCGTATCTGATCGACCCGGGGGTCGCAGCGCTGTCCAAGCCTGCGGCGATTGCCATGGCGCTCGCCATGCTGGCAGGCGCGTGGCTCCTTTACGATGCGGTCTGCCGCTCGCCGCTGCAGCGGCGCCCCGGCGCGCTCGGGCTCGTCCTGGCATTGCTGTTCTGCCTGGAAGCGTTCGCGCTCTGTCACCTCTTCAGCGGCCGCGGCGCCTTCATACTCTTCGGCTCGAGCCTCGGCACGATCATGGTGGCCAATGTGCTGTTCGTGATCATTCCGGGCCAGCGCGAGCTGGTGCGCGCCAAGTGCGAGCAGCGCCAGCCCGATCCCACACCGGGCCTGCGCGGCAAGCAGCGCTCGGTGCACAACACTTATCTGACGCTGCCAGTGCTGTTCGTGATGATCAGCAACCATTACCCCATCACCTTCGGTGCGCGCGACAATTGGCTGGTGCTGATCGCGATGAGCGTCGCAGGCGCCGGCATCCGCGCCTGGTTCGTCGCGCGGCACCGGCAGGCGCAATGGCGACCCTGGGCGCTGGCGGCCGCCGTAATTGCGGCGCTTTGCATCGTGGCGGTCGCGACAGCGCTCGCGCCGCGGGCCGGGTCGCGGGCCGAGGCGCGCGGCGCCGTCGACACCGAGGAACTCGCCCGCGTGCAGTCAATCGTCGAGCAGCGCTGCGTCCCCTGCCACGCCACGCACCCGACGCAGGCAGGCTTCACGGCCGGCCCGAACGGGGTCGTGCTGGAGAGTCTCGACGAGCTGATGCGGCATCTGCCGCAGGTGCAGCAGCAGCTCGCCACGCGCGCGATGCCGCTCGGCAATCTCACCAGCATGACGCCGGACGAGCGCGTGCTGTTCCAGCACTGGGCCGATCGCGCCTTGGCGAGCGCAAGA
>DATNNU010000210.1:0-2019 GCA_035601675.1 Steroidobacteraceae bacterium
GGTGTTCCTGACGGACCGCGAGTCGGGTGGCGGGGCGGACGGTCAGGTGCGCATGCAAATGAAACTGCAGTAGCGCCCTTCAGGAGGCGTCGGCTGCCACCACGTGAGCTTGGTGATGAAGGACGGCACGTACCCAGTAGCGTGCGCCCCGGTGGCAAGTCCGTGTGTGTGAACCCGTGCAACGGCTCGAGCTTGTAGCACCGCTAACCGGGATTTCTCATACCCCTCGCTGATTTTACGGCCTGAGCCGGGCGGAGACGACGGACGCGGGGCTGGGCGGCGCGGCGGGCGATCAGGGCGTTTTTCAGCGACAGCTACCTGCCGCACTGCGCGAGAGCGGTTCGGCGATTGAGAGTGTGGGAGTCTGGTTCGTGGTTGCGGCTTAGCGCGCCGCGGCGGTCAGGGCATGGTAGGCGGCGATGAACTCGCGCTGATTCGGACAGGCTTGGCTCATCGCCAACTTCACGCGCCGCACGCTCACCGTCACCACCGCACCGATCTTCAGCAAGCGAAGGCGGATGGTGTTTGCGCAGGCACGAGCCAGACTGGTCGCGGCCAGTCCGACACGGCGCAGCGCATGCATGAGCACGTAGGCGGCCGAGGATAGCCACAGACGCAGCTGATTGGCGCGGAAGGTCTCGGTGGACAGTCGATCGGCGAAGAGGTTGAGTTGCGCTTCCTTGATGCGATTCTCCATTTCACCGCGCGCGCAATAGAGCTGCTCGTAGAGCTCGCGCGTCGGCCAGTCGTGGATCGAGAGCGAAGTGACGATGAAGCGCGGGTTGGCCTTGTCCCCGGTCTGCTCGGCTTTGGCCACCACGCGCCGCGCACGGCTCCAGCTGCGGCGCGTGCGATAGCAGAGTTCCTTGAAGCGTCGCGCCGGCCGGTAAGTCTGTGCTGACTCGGCGGCCGCCTCGCGCAGCTCGGCACCGATCGCGCGCACCAGGCGCGAGTTCTTGGCCAGCCCGAACAGGTAATCCACGGCATTTTGCTCGCACCAGTTCATCAGCTCCTCGCGGCAGAAGCCCGAGTCGGCGCGCAGGATGATGCGCACCGCCGGCCAGTGTTCACGGATCTGTGCCACGATACGCTCGACTTCCTCGCGCGCACCGGCGGCCCCATCGATGTTCGAGCAGCGCAGCTTCGAGCTCAGCAGATGCTCGCCGCAGAAGATGTAGAGCGGCAGATAGCAGTAGCCATCGTAGTAGCCGTGGAAGAAGCGCCCCTCCTGATGCCCGTGCAGCGGATCATCCGTGGCGTCCAGATCCAGCACGATCTCATCGGGCGCCTGGGCGTGAGCCTCAAGGAACAGCTCGACGAACAAGCCCTCGACCGCCTCGCTCTGAGGGCGGATCTTGTGGTAGCGATCCGTCCCTTCCCGAGCGTGCAGCTCCAGTCGGTTGAGCGTGCTCTTGCCGGCCAGCGCCGCACAGTCGGACCGGCGCGCTTCGAGCTTGCCGAGCAACGCGCCAAACACCGGATCGTAGCGCAGCTGCTCGTGATCGTTGAGGTCCTCATACCCCAGCGCGATCCCGAACACGCGCTGCCCGATCATAGTCCTGACCGTGTGCTCGATCAGATCGGGCCGCCGCTGGTCGATGAAGCAGCCGGCCAGCCGATCGATCAGCCCGATCGCCTCATCCGCGCGCCCCAGCAGCAGCGCTCCGGCATCCGAACTCACGGTCCCGCCGTCGAACGCGGCCACCACTCGGCGGCGTTCAACACATGAAAACTCTAGCTGTTCCGCGTTACACTCTGTCCGCATCGGTGCTCCCGGTGGTTGATTGATAACTTGTTCTCGCAACTCAAGTTTCTCTCAATCACCGGGCCGATGCACCCTCCGCGTATGAGAAATCCCGGCTAAAAATGCATTGACGCCGCCAATGGCTGTGATTAACAAGCACCATCACCGGCGGCGCGGGCTCGATGTAGAGTGCCGGCTGGCATCGTCAGCAGCGGCGGGGAGACTCGAATGAAAATGAGCGCACGGGTTTTGGGAGCGCTAGCGCTCGCGGCCCT
>DATNNU010000211.1:0-2375 GCA_035601675.1 Steroidobacteraceae bacterium
CGGACAGTCCGTCGGGTCCGCCGATAATAAATGCCAGGTCCTGTCCCGACGCGCGCCGTTGCTCGAGCCAATGCGATAATTCCACGGTAGTGCGCTCGGAACCGCGCTCATCGAGCGCCACTATGAAATCGCGCGGCGCCAGCAACGACAGGATCCGCTGCGCCTCCACCGACATCGCCGCCAGTGCCGGGCCGCCGCTGTGCCTGCGGCTCGCGGTCGGCAGTTCGATGAGTTCCAGTTTCCACATGCCGCGCATGCGGCGCCAATAATCGCTGAATGCCGCGTCCACCCAGTCCGGCATGCGGGTGCCGATGGCAATCAAACGCAGTCGCATGGACTTATGGTACCGCCTGCGGGGTTCAGGCTCTGCGCCGCGCGAACATCATCATGGCGAGCGCCTCAATGCGCCGCGGCCCGCGGCGATACGCGGCGGCGCGGCCCGGTGCTGCTGGCGCGGCGCGGCGCGGCTGACGGCGCCTCCCACAGCTGCTCGATCGCATAGAACTCGCGCACCCGCGGCAGCATCACGTGCAGCAGCACGTCCTGCAGATCCACCAGCACCCATTCCGCGTCGCGTTGGCCTTCGACTCCGAGCGGCCGCAGCCCCGCTTCGCGGGCCTTTTCCAGCACCCGCTGCGCGATGGCGCGCACGTGGCGGTCGGAGGTGCCTGAGGCCACGATCATGGCGTCGGCGATATCGGTCAGCTCACGCACATCCAGCAATTTGATGTTGACTGCCTTCATCTCATCCAGCGCCGCGAGCACGAGTTTTTCGAGCACGGAGTTGCGTCGCGATGCGCGGCGCGGGCGAGCGAGTGTGGTCATGCGCGTCGGTTCAGCCTCCCAGTCAGTTACGCGCAGCATAACACCCGGTGCGCGCGATGAGGTCGCGCACCGCCTCGGGCACCAGGTAGCGCAGGTCCTGGCCGGACATAATCAGGGCTCGCAGATCGGTCGACGCGATCTCCAGCTGCGTCACCGCGCGCACGTAGATCCGTCCGGCGGCCGAGCTGTGCAGATCGCGTACACTGCCGGTACCGCGGTCAACCATGACCTCGCCCAAGGGTCCGGTGATCGGCGCCTTCCAGCCTGGCCGGTGCGCGACCACCACGTGGCACAGCTCGAATATCTCGCTCCATCGATGCCAGGTCGGCACTCCCAGAAATGCGTCCATGCCTAGCAGCAGGCACAGCGAGCGCTGCGGGTAATCGCGCCGCAATTCGATCAGCGTATCAATTGAATATGACACCCCGGCGCGCCGGGTCTCGCGGTCATCGACGGTAAAGCCCGCCTGGCCGGCCACTGCCGCGCGCACCATTTCCAGTCGCAGCTCGCTGGGCGCCAGCGGGTCTACCCGGTGCGGTGGATCGCCGGTGGGCAGGAAGCGCACCTGAGCGAGCTTCAGCGCCTGCAGCAGCTCGAAGGCGGTGCGTAGATGCCCGTAGTGGATCGGATCGAAGGTGCCCCCGAAGAGGCCGATGGGTTCTGCCATTTCAGCGCCAAGTCTGGTGGCCGACGCTGCGTTGCGCAAGCCGCGCTGCTCAGCGGCCTGCTGTTCGCACCAGCGGCAGGCTGCGCAGGCCCGTGAGTTCCACCGCCAGCAGCGCCAGCTCGTCCCACGGATCTCCTGCGCTCAAGCCCTTGGCCATGCGGTCGACGCGGCCGGCGCGCGTCGCGAGGCGCGCGAACGGCATCCGCTGCGGCCGCGCGCGGGCAGCCGACGGCGCACCGGCCTGCTGCAGCCGTAGTTCCTTCGCCAGCGACCACAGCACCAGCAGCGGTTCTGCGCCTTCGGCCTGCAGGCCGCCGAGGATGCGCAGCGCCCGCGCGGCATCAGCGTTGCGCACCGCCTCACCGAGCTGAAAAACGTCGAACCTGGCACTGTCGGCGCTGCCGGCCGCGACCTCGGCGAGGCTCACTTTCGCGCCACGCGGCAGCAGCATCGCCAGCTTGTCGATCTCCTGGCGCGCGGCCAGCAAATTGCCTTCGCTGCGCTCGGCCAGCAGTGCCAGCGCGTCGTCGGCCGCCGACAGACCCGCGGCCGCGAATCGCGATCGCAGCCATTGCGGCAAGTGCGTGCGATCGACCGGCCAGATCGGCAGCCAGCCGCCCCGCTGCTGCACCGCCTGCACCCATTCCGAGGCCTGGGTCTCGCGCTCGAGCCTGCCGGTGATGATAATCACCAGCAGCTCATCGCCCGCGGCTTGCAACAGCTTTAACAGCGCCGCCGCGCCCGTGACACCGGGTTTGCCGGTGGGCATGCGGATCTCCACCATCCGGCGCGAGGTAAACAGCGATAGCGCCTGCCCCGCCTGTCGCACGTCCTCCCAGAGCGCGCTGCTACGCTCGATGAAGAACACCTCGCGCTCGGCGTA
>DATNNU010000212.1:0-2854 GCA_035601675.1 Steroidobacteraceae bacterium
TCACATCGTACCCAATCACCTGACTGGCCTGGCGCTGAGCTCCGCGGTCACCGACCCCGCAGAGCTCGGGCTGCTGGAAGGCCGCGCGGTGATCGTCAGGCGCCTGCGTGCGCTGTCGATCGAAGCGGTGGTGCGCGGCTACCTGATCGGCTCCGGCTGGAATGACTATCGCGCCCGCGGCGCCATCTGCGGCATCACGCTGCCGCCGGGACTGCAGCAGGCGCAGGCGTTGCCGACACCGATCTTTACGCCGGCGACCAAGGCGGCCCGTGGCGAGCACGATGAGAACATCTCGTTCGACGCCACCGAAAAGCTGATCGGTGCCGCGCTCGCCGCTCAAGTGCGCGACACCGCGCTCGCACTCTATCGCTTTGCGGCGGCGTACGCGCGCGCGCGCGGCATCATCATTGCCGATACAAAATTCGAATTCGGGATCGACAAACTTGGCCGGCTGACGCTAATCGACGAAGTCCTGACACCCGACTCCTCGCGCTTCTGGCCCGCCGACACCTGGCGCGTAGGATCCAGCCCGCCGTCGTTCGACAAACAATTCGTGCGCGACTATCTTGAGACCCTCGACTGGAACAAGCGGGCGCCCGGGCCGCACCTGCCGCGCGAGATCATCGAGCGCACCGGCGAGAAATATCGCGAAGCACTGCGCCGGCTGACCAGTCCCTAGCCGCATGAGCGCAACCCCGGACACGCGCCCCGCCCCCGATAGTCTGTGGACTCGGATGCGGCGCCTGCCGGACCAGCTGATGTTCGGTGCCGAAGCCGAGCGGCCTGGCGCAGGCGCGCTGCTGCGCCGCTTGGCGCGCTACCCCTACGCATTGCTGCGCGACTTGGCCGGCGGCAAGCTCAATCTGCACGCCATTGGCCTGGTGTACGCGAGCGTGCTCGCCATCATTCCGCTGCTCGCTTTCAGCTTCGGCATTCTCGCCGGCTTCCATGCCCAGGGGGTGCTCGAACCTCTGGTGCGTGATTTCTTCGAGCCGATGGGTAGTGCGGCCGACGAGCTCACGGCGCGTGTCATGGAATTTGCTAATAAAGTCCGCGGCGGACTGGTCGGCTCGGTCGGTCTTGCGCTGCTGATCTGGACACTGATCGGCACGATGAAGAAGATCGAGGACGGCTTCAACTTTGTCTGGCACGTGGACGTGCCGCGCAATTTCGCTCGCCGCATGGCCGAGTACCTGTCGCTGCTGATCACCGGCCCGGTGCTGCTCGCCGCCGTGGTCGGCCTGTCGCGTCTGGCGGCTGACAGCGGGCCGGTGCGAGCGCTGTCCGAGCTGCCGCTGCTGGTGCGCGTGGTCGCGTTGGCCTTGAGCCTCGCGCCCTACGTGATTGCCTCGGGGCTGCTGACCATCATCTACAAGGTGGTGCCCAATACGCACGTACGGTTCGGGCCTGCACTCGCCGGCGGCATCGCCGCCGGTATTCTCTGGGCCGCGGTCGGCCGCTTCTTCACGCTGTTCGTGCTGTTTTCCTCACGTCTCACGATCGTGTACGCCGGCTTCGCGATCATCATCGCTACGCTGGTGTGGACCTACCTCAACTGGATCATCCTGCTGCTCGGGGCCCAGGTCTCGTTCTATGCGCAGAACCCGAGCTATCTGCGCGTCGGGCTGCACGAGCCGCGCCTGTCCTGCACCGACACCGAGCGGCTCGCGCTCGGCATCATGTACCTGATCGCAGAACGCTATCGTGCCGGCGGCGAACGCCTCACGATCCCGATCCTGGCGACGCGGTTGGGTTATCCCGGCATTGCCGTCGCCCGCATGTGCGCTACGCTTGAAGGTTCAGGTTTTCTCGCCGCCGCGGCCGACGAATCACTGCTGCCGGGACGCGATATCGCGCAGATTCCCGTGGTCGCCATCCTCATGGTGGCGCGAGCCCACAGCAGCGGCCTGATCCGCACCGCCACCGCCACGCCACCGGCGGTACTGAATTTCTGCGCCGAGCTCGAAACCGCCTGGCAGCAGCGCTGCGCTGGCATGACGCTCAGCGAGTTGCTATAGCGCGAGGGGATCGGCAGCGAACGCGGGCACGGATCACCCGCCCGCAATCGTCATCGACTCGATCAGCAGCGATCCGGTGCGAATGGCGCCCTGCACATCGACATCGCTGCCGACGGCGACGATAGTGCGCAGCATCTCGCGCAGATTGCCGGCGATCGTGACCTCGTGCACCGGAAACGCCAGCGCGCCGTTCTCGACCCAAAAGCCGCTGGCGCCGCGCGAGTAGTCGCCGGTGACGCCATTGACACCCTGGCCCATCAGCTCGGTGACGTACAGACCGGTAACCATGCGCTTCAAGAGATCCTCGAAGCTGCCGGTCTCGCCCGAGTCGACCAGCAGGTTGTGAATACCACCGGCGTTGCCCGTGGTCTTCAGCCCAAGCTTGCGCGCCGAGTAGCTGCCGAGCACGTAGCCTTGCAGCACGCCGGCACTCACCAGCTGGCGATCGTGCGTCGCAACGCCCTCGGCATCGAACGGGCTGCTCGCCAGACCCTGCAGCAAGTGCGGGCGCTCGACGATGCTCAGGAATGACGGAAACACCGGCTGTCCGGCGGCATTGAGCAGGAACGAGGAGCGGCGATACTGGCTGGTGCCGCTGATGGCGCCGATGAAATGACCGAACATGCCGCGCGCCAGCTCTGGTGCGTACAGCACCGGTGCACGCCGGGTCGACAGCTGGCGCGCCCCCAGGCGCCGCAGCGCACGCTGCGCCGCCCGCTTGCCGATCGAGCTGGCCGACTCGAGCGCCGTCGGGTTGCGGGCCACGCTATACCAGTAATCGCGCTGCATATCCTGGCGTTCCTGCGCCACCAGCGCACAGCTCACGGAATGGCTGG
>DATNNU010000213.1:0-13651 GCA_035601675.1 Steroidobacteraceae bacterium
CGCTGCTGCAGGAGATCGGCCGCATTGGCCGCAGCATGGCGCCCGGGGATCCGCTCGATCCGCAGACCACGCTGGGAGCGATGGTGGATGAGGCACAGACGCGGCGCGTGATGGACTATATCGCCTCCGGCCGCAACGAAGGGGCGCGGGTCGCGCTCGGTGGCGAACGCGTGCGGCAGAGCAGCGGCGGCTATTACATTGAGCCGACCATATTCGATGGCGTGCAGCCGCAGATGCGCATTGCGCGTGAGGAGATCTTCGGGCCGGTGTTGTCGACCCTGAGTTTCCGCGATCTGGACCAGGCGCTGCGGATCGCCAACGACACCAGTTACGGCCTGGCCGCGGCGATCTGGACCCGCGATATCACCACCGCGCATCGCGCGGCGCGCGCGCTGCGCGCCGGCGTGGTCTACGTCAATTGCTACGACGCCGAGGACATCACGGTACCGTTTGGCGGCTTCAAGCAGTCGGGCTTCGGCCGCGACAAGTCGCTGCACGCCTTCGAAAAGTACACCGAGCTCAAGACCACCTGGATCGATCTGGCTTGAGCGCTGCCGAGCATGCTTTCGTCGCCACGGTGCCGCGTGGCCTGGCCGATCTGCTGGCCGGTGAACTGCATTCACTCGGTGCGCAGCATGCGCGCGAGCGTAACGCGGCAGTCCTGTTCACCGGCACGCTCGAGACCGGATATCGCGCCTGCCTGTGGTCGCGTACCGCGAGTCGCGTGCTGCTGCAGCTCACCGAATTCGAGGCCGGGAGCGCCGACGAGTTCCACGCCCAGGTGCGAGCCTTCGACTGGAGCGCGCACATCGATCCGGCGCGCACCATCGCCTGCGAGTTTACCGGTGCGCACCCGACCATCACGCACAGCCATTACGGTGCCCTGCGACTGAAGGACGGGATCTGCGACCGCCTGCGCGACGACAGCGGCACCCGGCCGGATGTCGAGCCGTCGCGGCCGGCGGTGCGCTTGCACGCGCATGCGAACGGAACGCGTGTGGCGCTGTCGCTCGACCTGGCTGGCGAAGGGTTGCATCGCCGCGGTTATCGGACTGAGGCCGGCGAAGCCCCGCTGCGCGAGAACCTGGCCGCGGGTGTGCTGCTGCGCGCGCGCTGGCCTGAAGCGGCCGGGCGCGGCGCCGAGTTTCTGGATCCGATGTGCGGTTCCGGCACACTGGTGATCGAAGCGGCGATGATCGCCGCGCGGCGCGCACCGGGATTGCGCCGAGGATACTTCGGCTTTCTAGGCTGGAAGGGGCACGACGCGGCTCTGTGGCAGCGCCTGAAGACAGAAGCCGAGGAGTGTGCGGTGCCCGAGATCGCCAGCGTTATCCGCGGCAGCGATATCGATCAGCGCGCGCTCACGATTGCCGCTGCCAATGCGCATCGCGCCGGCGTAACGGCGCTGGTCCGCTTTGAGCGCCGTGCGGTCGCCAGCGTGCGGCCGCTGACCGAGGAGCCCGGATTGATCTGCACCAATCCGCCCTATGGCGAGCGGCTCGGAGACCAAGCCCAGGCGCGCGCGTTGTTTGTCGAGCTGGGGCGCAATCTGCGCCGGCACTTTGCCGGCTGGGATGCCGCGATATTGACCGCGCATCTTGAGACCGCGCGCGAACTGCGGCTGCGCAGCTATCGGGTGCACGAACTCTGGAACGGTGCCATTGCCGTCAGGCTGCTGCGCATCGACCTGGGCGCGCCGGGGACGGAAGATATCGCGGTGCGGCGCCAGCAGCAGCAGGCCGAGGCTGCGGCGAGCGCGGGCGCGCAAATGTTCGCCAATCGACTCGAAAAGAACCTCAAGCGCCTGGCCAAGCTGGCGCAGCGCGCGCAGGTCAGCTGCTATCGGCTGTACGACGCCGACATGCCGGAATATTCGTTTGCGATAGACCGCTATGCGGTGGCAGGGACCGACACAGTGCACCTGCACGTACAGGAATATGCGGCGCCGGCGAGCATCGATGTCGACGCGGCGCGTCGTCGTCGTCGTGAGGTGCTGTCGAGCCTGCCGGGCGTGCTGCAGATTCCCCCGGAACGCATTCATTTGCGGCTGCGCCGCCGCCAGAGCGGCTCGGAGCAATACCAGCGCCAGTCAGCCGCGCCGGTGTCCAGCGCCGAACAGCGAATACTCACGGTCGAAGAGGGCGGCCTCAAGTTTCTGGTGAATCTCGACGACTATCTCGACACCGGCCTGTTTCTCGATCATCGCCTGACACGGGCGCGACTGCGTGAACGGGCGCGTGGTGCGCGGTTTCTGAATCTGTTCTGCTATACGGCGAGCGCCACGGTCTACGCCGCCAGCGGCGGCGTGCGCGGCACGGTCAGTGTCGACCTGTCCAATAGCTATCTGGACTGGGCGGCGCAGAACTTCAAGCTCAACGGTCTCGATCCCGCGCAGCACCGGCTCGAGCGCGCCGATTGCCGCGAGTGGCTGCGCGCGGCGGTGCAGCGGCCCGCGAACGGCGCGCCGGCATTCGATCTGATCTTTCTCGATCCGCCCACGTTCTCGAATTCCAAGCGCATGCAGGGAGTGCTCGACGTCCAGCGCGATCATCCCGAGCTGATTGAGCTGTGCATGCGGCTGCTGGCGCCAGGCGGTCTGCTGCTGTTCTCGACCAACGCCCAGCGTTTTCGTCCGGATCCGGCGGTAGAGCAACGCTGGCAGCTCAAGGACATCTCGGCGCAGACGCTGCCGTTCGATTTCGAGCGCAATCCGCGCATTCACCGCTGCTTCGAGATCAGCACCGCGCCGAATTAGGCGCACGGCCGGGCCTCAGCGCGCGTCTTTCTCGGCCTGGGCGCGCCGCGCGGCATCCTGCTGCACGGCATCTTGCGCCTGCTGCTGCGCGCGATCCTCAATCTGCCTGGCCTGGCGCGCCTGCTCGGCCTCCGCGGCAGCGCCGGCGGCGGTGCCGGTGGCGGTGCCGGCCAGGCCGCAGCCGGCCAGGGAGGCGACGCAAACCATATATAAGAAAACGTGCTTCACGCCGATAGCTTAGAGCAGATCGCGCAGCCGATACCAGAGCATCGCGAGCGCCAGGGCAGGGCGGCGCAACAGCATGCCACCTGGGAAATTGCGGTGGGGTATGCGCGCAAAGACGTCAAAACGCTCGGCGGTACCGGCGATCGCCTCGGCCACCAGTTGTCCGGCAATACCGGCGAGGGAGATGCCGTGGCCGGAGAAGCCCTGCAGGAAATAAACGTCCGGCTCGAGATGGCCGAAATGCGGGGCACGGTTCAACGTGATGTCGAGCAGGCAGCCCCAGGCGTAGTCGATGCGCGTATCACGCAACTGGGGAAACACTTTGACCATGCGCGCTCGCGTAGCCGGCGCCACCGCGCGCACGTTCAGCAGCGAGTAGTTGACGCGGCCGCCGAACAGCAGCCGGTGGTCGCTCGAGCGGCGAAAGTAATCGAGTATCCAGTTGGTGTCGCAGAGCGCGGCGTTGTTGGCGATCAGTCGCCGCGCGCGCTGCTCGCCCAGCGGCTCGGTCGCAATGAGGTAGCTGCCTACGCTCATCAGCTTGCGCTGCAGCGGCGGTGCAGTGTCGCCGAGCCAGGCATTGCCGGCCAGAACGAGCTGGGCGCAGTCGAGTGCGCCAATATCGGTGCAGACGCGAATCCGGCCGTCGCGGCGGCTGAAACTCAGGACACGACTGGCCTCGTGAATTTCGACACCGGCCTGGGTCGCGGCGCGCGCCAGACCCAAGGTGTAGCGCAGCGGGTGCAGATGGCCGCTGTTGCTGTCGTACAGCGCGCCGACATAGCGCTCAGTGGCGAGCGTCGAGCGCAGCTCCGTGCGATCCAGCAAGCGCGTGCTGCTATAGCCGTAGCGCTGAGCCAGGTCGGCCTGCCAGCTCTGAAGTTCCTTCCATTGACGTGGCTTGATGGCGGCCAGCATCCAGCCGTTCACCCAGTCGCAGTCGATCTGGTAGCGCTCGATGCGCTGGCGCAGCAGCACGAGGCCCGCCAGCGAAACGTCCCAGACCCGGCGCGCGTCCTCGATGCCCAGCAGCCGCTCGAGATCGGCCTGCTCAGTCGCGGTGCCGAAGATCGCCTGGCCGCCGCTGCGTCCCGAGGCGCCCCAGCCGATCCGCTGTGCTTCCAGTAGAACGACGCGATAGCCGCGCTCGGCCAGCGCCAGCGCGGCTGAACAACCGGCGATGCCGCCGCCGACCACGCCCACGTCCGCACTCACCGTCCCCGACAGCGGCGCAGTGGGTGGTGGCGGCCGTGCGCTGGCCGTGTAATAGCTGTCAAGGTAATCCGTCGACGCAGCGTGGGGCATCCGATCCTATTGCCAGAAATCCCGCGCCAGATCAATGGCTTGACTTCTGCCGGAGACCGTCATCGAGATCCCCGGGGAGTGCCGCTGCGGCGACGGCCGGGTGCCGGCTATGGTCTAATGGCGAACGCAACCCAAGGTGAGCGCCGGCGGACCCTGTATATCCATACAGGCGCTGAGGCGATCCATTACGCCATCATGACTTCGAAGCGTCCTGTAATCGGGATTCCGGCAGACCGGCGCCTGTTTGGTCAGCAGGCGTATCACCTCGTCGGTGAGAAGTACCTGACGGCGGTGCTGGACGGGGCCGGCGGCTTGCCGCTGATCGTGCCGGCCATCGGTCGAGAACTCAGTCTCGAAGAGCTGTTCGACACGCTGGACGGATTGCTGTTCATGGGCAGCCCGTCGAATGTCGATCCTCGTCATTATCGGGGCGAGCCCAGCGACGCCGGCACGCTGCACGATCCGTACCGCGACGACACCACGTTGCCGTTGATCCCGCGGGCGGTCGCGGCCGGCGTGCCGGTGCTCGGCATCTGCCGCGGGTTCCAGGAGATCAATGTCGCCTTCGGCGGTTCGCTGTGGCAGAAGCTGCAGGAAGTGCCCGGTTACCTCGATCATCGCGAGAATCCGAAGCAACCGCTCGAGCAGCAGTACGGGCCGGCGCACGAGGTGACGCTCGAGCCCGGCGGTTTGCTGCGGCGTCTGGCCGGGACCGATCGTATCAGCGTCAATTCCCTGCATAGTCAGGGAGTACGCGAGCTCGGGCAGGGCCTGGCGGTCGAGGCACGGGCGCCCGACGGTGTCATCGAAGCATTTCGCGTCGAGCGGGCGCCGGCGTTTGCGCTGGCGCTGCAGTGGCATCCGGAGTGGCGGGTTTCAGGCAATGATTTCTCGCGTGCGCTGTTTGCCGAATTCGGCGCAGCGTGCCGCGCACGCAGTTGAGCTCGCCGCATCCGTCGCTGGATGCGCGCTGCGATACGGGCGGGCGGAGCGATCCGCGCGCCAACAGAATGAAGGTGATTTATGGCTACGGAAATACAGCAGTTCTTTCGCGATCACGGCATCTCTGAGGTCGAAGCGATCATTCCCGACATGGCTGGCATCGCACGCGGCAAGATCATGCCGGCCGAGAAATTCGCCGAGGACGAGGGCATGCGACTGCCCGAGAGTATCTTTCTGCAGACGGTAACCGGGGACTATCCGCCCGATACCAGCGCGGCCATGAGCCCGGCCGAGATCGACATCGTGCTCAAGGCCGACCCGAAGACAGTGCGGGTGGTGCCTTGGGCCGCGGAACCGACCGCGCAGGTGATCCACGACTGCTATTATTCCGACGGTCGGCCGGTGATGATGGCGCCGCGGCATCTGCTGCGGCACGTGCTCGACCTGTACGCGCAACGCGGTTGGGAGCCGGTGATTGCCCCTGAGCTCGAGTTCTACCTGATCGAGCCGAATATTGATGCCGACTATCAGCTCAAGCCGCCGGTCGGCCGTTCTGGCCGTGCCGAACCCGGCCGGCAGTCCTACAGCATCGCCGCGGTCAACGAATTCGATCCGCTGTTCGACGATATCTACGCCTTCTGCGAGGCGCAGGACATCGAGATCGATACGCTGATCCACGAGGACGGACCGGCGCAGATGGAAATCAACTTGCTGCACGGCGAGCCGCTCGATCTGGCCGATCAGGCGTTCCTGTTCAAGCGCACCGCGCGCGAGGCGGCGCTGCGGCACAAGATGTACGCCACCTTCATGGCCAAGCCGCATGCCAAGGAGCCCGGCAGTGCCATGCACATTCACCAAAGCATCATCGACAAGAAGACCCGCAAGAACATCTTCAGCAATCCGGACGGCACGCCCTCAGCGCTGTTTTTCTCGCATATCGCGGGATTGCAGCGCTACATCCCGGCGGCCATGTCGCTGTTCTGCTCCAACGTCAATTCCTATCGCCGCATGACACGCTATCTGTCGGCGCCGATCAACGTGCAGTGGGGCTACGACAACCGCACGGCGGGTCTGCGGGTACCGATGTCGGCGCCGGAGGCACGGCGCATCGAGAACCGGGTCGGCGGCGCCGACGCCAACCCCTACATCGCGATCGCCGCCTCGCTGGCCTGCGGCTACCTCGGCATGACCGAGGGGCTGAAGCCGACCGAGCCCGTCACCGGCAGCGCACACGACATGCCGTATTCATTACCCCGCTCGCTCGACGAGGCGCTGGCCCGGCTGCGCGACTGCGAGCCGCTGCTGCAGATCCTGGGCGATCCGTTCGTGGCGGCTTATACGATCGTGAAGCAGGCCGAGCACGAGGTGTTTCTGCAGGTGATCAGCTCCTGGGAGCGCGAGCATCTGCTGCTGAATGTCTAGCGTTCCCCTGTCCTGCGTGGGTTATGATTTCCAGGGTGAGAGAGGGACGATGAGGAATTTGGCGCGACCCGCGGTCCGGCGGAGGACGGCTATGGCGCTCGCCGCGGCGCTGCTGCTCGCGGGCTGCGGCCGGCAGCCAGCCGCGCCGTCCCCCGGACAGAATGCGGCGACTGGCGCAGCGACGAGCGGCGCAGCCACCGACGCTGACAAGGTCGTCAACGTCTATAACTGGTCGGACTACATCGATCCGACGATCGTGCCGGCGTTTGAAAAAGAGTACGGCATCAAGGTCAACTACGACGTCTTCGACTCGAACGAAGTACTCGAGACCAAACTGCTTGCGGGCCGCACCCGCTATGACGTGGTGGTGCCATCGGCGTCGTTCATGCAGCGCCAGATCCAGGCTGGCGTGTTTCAGAAGCTCGACAAATCGCTGCTGCCGAATCTCAAGAACCTCGACCCCGACATTACGCGCCGCATCGCAGTGTCCGATCCGGACAATCAGTACGGAGTGAACTATCTGTGGGGCACAGCGGGGGTCGGTTACAACGAGCTCCAGATCGCCAGCGCAATACCGAACGCACCGGTTGACAGCTTCGCCATGCTCCTTGATCCCAATGTCATCAGGAATTTCCAGAAATGCGGCGTCTCGATCCTCGACTCACCCATTGATGGGGTCGGCGCGGCGCTGCTGTACGTGGGTAAGGATCCGAAAAGCGAGTCGCTTGAGGATCTGAAGGCGGCGGAAAAAGTGCTGCTGGCGATACGGCCGTATGTGCGCTACATCAATTCGTCGAAATACATCGAGGATCTGGCCAATGGCGATATCTGCCTCGCCCTCGGCTGGAGCGGCGACGTCGGACAGGCCCGCGCGCGCGCCGCCGAGGCGGGCAAGACCTTCAAGATCAGATACAACGTCGCCAAGGAAGGGGCGATCATGTTCTTCGACATGCTGGCGATCCCGGCCGACGCGCCGCACCCGAAGTATGCTCACCTGTTTATCAACTACCTGCTGCGGCCAGAGGTCGCGGCGAAGAATTCGAGCACGATGCATTTCACGACCAGCAATGCCGCGGCGTACAGCCTGGTGGACCCGGCAGTCTACAACGATCGCGAAGTCTATCCGAGCGAGGCACAGAAGGCTCATATGTATCCCGACGTATCCCACAGCCTGGCATATACGCGTGAGCTCAACCGCACCTGGACGCGCTTCAAGACCGGGCGTTGACTCCAGCAGCTGCCGGTAAAGTTCGCCCATGTCCAGAGATCCGCCTATGGCGGCGTCAAGCCAGAGCTATCTGCAGCTCGAAAATGTCAGCAAGCGCTTTGACGATTTCGTTGCGGTCAACAATGTTTCGCTGAGCGTCGAGCGCGGGGAGATCTTCTGCCTGCTGGGCGCCTCGGGCTGCGGCAAGACGACGCTACTGCGGCTGCTGGCCGGGTTCGAAGTCCCGAGTTCGGGACGGCTGTTGATCGATGGCCAGGATCTGGCCGCGATACCGCCGTACCGGCGTCCGGTGAACATGATGTTCCAATCGTACGCGCTGTTTCCACATATGACCGTGGAGCGCAACGTCGCCTTTGGCCTCGAGCAGGAGCGGCTGTCGAGGAGCGAGATCACGCGACGCGTCGGCGAGATCCTCGATATCGTCAAGATGGGTCCTTACCTGAAGCGCAAGCCACACCAGCTCTCCGGCGGGCAACGCCAGCGCGTGGCGCTGGCGCGCGCGCTGGCCAAGCGACCGAAATTGCTGCTGCTCGATGAGCCGCTCGGCGCCCTCGACCGCAAGCTGCGCGAGCACACTCAGTTCGAGCTGATCAACATCCAGCAGCAGCTCGGCGTCACCTTCGTGGTGGTCACGCACGACCAGGAAGAGGCGATGACATTGGCGACGCGTATCGGCGTGATGGATCACGGCGAGATCGTGCAGGTCGGTACGCCGCGCCAGATCTATGAATTCCCACAGACGCGCTTCGTTGCCGACTTCATCGGCTCGGTCAATCTGTTCGAGGGCCGTCTGGTTGAGGACGAGCCGGACTTCGTGCGGGTGCAGTGTCCGGATCTGCCCTCGACGGTGCTGATCGATCACGGTATCAGCGCGCCGCCGAACGCGCCGGTATGGGTCGCGGTGCGGCCGGAGAAGATCAGCCTGTCGGGCGTCGCACAGCAGCACACTGACAACTGGGCGCGCGGCGTAATCCGTGAAATCGCCTACCTGGGCGATTGGTCGGTATTCCTGGTGCGCCTCGAATCAGGTCGCGAGGTGCGCGCAACCGTGGCCAACAACAGCCGCAAGCCGGAAGAACAATTCGTTCGCGACGCGGCGGTCTATCTGAGCTGGGATGCTTCCAGTCCCGTAGTCGGCAGCGTGTGAGGCCAGGCATGCTCCCGCGGCTGCTGCGATATTTCACTGTCGAACACCTTGGCCGGCCGGTCGCGACCGCGGTGCCGATGCTGTGGTTGCTGCTGTTCTTCCTGGTGCCGTTTCTGATCGTGTTGAAAATCTCGTTCTCGGAAGTGCTGATGGCGATACCGCCGTATGCGCCGATGATCGAGTGGACGCACGAACGGATGCTCGCGATCAAGCTGCACCTGGCGAACTATCATTTTCTGTTCACCGATGCGCTTTACTTCGACTCGTTCCTGTACTCGCTCAAGGTGGCCGCGGTGTCGACGCTCGCATGCCTGCTGCTCGGCTACCCGATGGCACTGGCGATCGCGCGCGCCGAGCCCGCGCGGCGCAGCCTGCTGCTGATGCTGGTGATCCTGCCGTTCTGGACCTCGTTTCTGCTGCGCATCTATGCCTGGATCGGTCTGCTGAAGGACGACGGACTCATCAACGGCCTGCTGCTGTTCCTGCATCTGATCCATACCCCCATCCAGATGGCCAATACCTCGTTCGCGGTCTATATCGGTATCGTGTATTCGTATCTGCCGTTCATGATTCTGCCGCTGTACGCCAATCTCGAGAAGCATGACTCGACGCTGCTCGAGGCGGCCGCAGATCTGGGTGCCGCCCCGTGGAAGGCGTTTGTGCGCATCACCTTTCCGCTGTCGGTACCCGGCGTGGTGGCCGGGGCGATGCTGGTCTTTATTCCGGCGGTCGGCGAATACGTCATTCCCACACTGCTGGGATCGGCAAACCAGCTGATGATCGGCCGCGTGCTGTCGGACGAGTTCTTCGAGAACCGCGACTGGCCGGTGGCGAGCGCGGTCGCGATCGTGATCCTGATCGTGCTGATGGGTCCAATCGTGATTTTTCAGCGCTATCGCAGCCGCGAGCTCGGGGCCGAGGCGTGAGACGCCGCCACACCATGCTATTGCCGACGATCCTGGCCTTTGGCTTTGCCTTTCTGTATGTGCCGATCCTGTCGATGGTCGTCTACTCGTTCAATGCGTCGCGGCTGGTGACGGTGTGGGACGCGGCGCATTCACCGACGCTCAAATGGTACGGCCAGCTGCTTCGGAACCGGCAGATTCTGGATGCCGCCCTGCTGTCGCTGAAGATAGCGATCATGAACGCCACCGGCGCGGTAATCCTCGGCACCATGGCCGGGTTCGCGCTGGCTCGCTTCGGTCAATTTCGCGGCCGCGCCCTGCTGGCGGGGCTGACTACGGCGCCGCTGGTGCTGCCGGAGATCATCACCGGCCTGTCGCTGCTGCTGCTGTTCGTAGCCATGGAGCAATTGATCGGCTGGCCCGCCGGGCGCGGCGTAACCACCATCACGATCGCGCACGTCAGCTTTTCGCTGTCCTACGTCGCGGTCATCGTGCAGGCGCGGCTTATCGGGTTCGATGAGTCGCTGGAGGAGGCAGCGCTGGACCTTGGCGCCCGGCCGGCGACGGTGTTCCTGCGCATTACGCTGCCGCTGATCGCGCCGGCGCTGCTCTCGGGCTGGCTGTTGTCGTTTACGCTATCGTGGGATGATGTCGTGATATCGCAATTTGTCGCCGGGCCAGGTTCGAGCACATTGCCGATGGTCATTTTCTCCAAGGTGCGTTTGGGCGTGAGCCCGGACGTAAATGCGCTTGCCACGCTGATGGTGTCGCTGGTCGCCGTCGGTGTCGTGGCCTCGGCGCTGTTCGTGCAAAGTCGCGAGCGACGCCGTGCGCGTGAGATGCGCATGGCATTGGCAGCTTAGTCACCGCTCGCCATGACGGACACGATCCTGCTCGGCCTCGACGTTGGCGGCTCCTCGATCAAGTCCGGGCTGGTGGACACCGAGCGCGGCCCAATGACCTCGCCCCTGCGCTCGGTGCGCACGCCGCTGCCGTCGACGCCGGAGGCGGTGCTGCAGGCCTGTGCACAGATCGACCGCGAATTCGGTGCCCACGGCCCGGTCGGGCTGGCGTTTCCTTCGGTCGTACAGGGAGGCATTGCGCGCACGGCGGCTAATGTGGATAGATCCTGGATCGGCTGCGCCGGCGGTGCGCGCCTGTCGCAACTGATCGGACGCCCGGTGATCTTTCTGAATGACGCCGACGCGGCCGGAGTTGCCGAGATGTCCGCGGCCGGCGCCGGCAGGAATGTGAATGGCGTCGTCATCCTGCTGACCTTCGGTACTGGCATCGGTTCGGCGCTGTTCGTGGACGGGGAACTGGTGCCGAATACCGAGTTCGGCCACCTGGAGTTTCACGGCCAGGATGCGGAACTGACGGCCTCGGCCCGGGTGCGCACCGAGGAGCGGCTCGATTGGTCGAACTGGTGCGCGCGCGTCAACGACTATCTGGCGCGTTTGCACGCATTGTTCTGGCCGGACCTGTTCATCATCGGTGGCTCGATCAGCGAGGATTTTGACCAGTTCGGGCACCTGCTCAACAGTCCGACGGAGATCCGGCGCGCAGCCCACGGCGCCCAGGCCGGCGTGGTCGGAGCAGCGTTCGCGGCAGCGCGGCAGCAGCAGCGTTAGCGCATCCAGCGGAAGCCAGGCGCGCCGGAATCACATGATTGTTCGCAGCAAACTGCCGCGAGTCGGCACTACGATCTTCACCATCATGTCGCAGCGTGCCGCCGAGCTGGGGGCGGTCAATCTCGGGCAGGGATTTCCCGACTACGACATCGATCCGCGTCTTGCCGACCTGGTGCATGAGGCGATGCGCCAGGGCTTTAACCAGTATGCGCCGATGCCGGGTATGCCGCAGCTGCGCGAGGCGATCGCAGCCAAGCTCAATCGCAGTTATTCGGTGCGCATTGACCCGGACCTGGAAGTCACCGTGACGCTCGGCGCTACCGAGGCGATCTTCTCGGCCGTGCAGGCGCTGGTTGCCAACGGCGATGAAGTCATCGTGTTCGATCCCGCCTACGACTCCTACGAACCCGCGGTGCAGCTGGCCGGCGGTGTGTGCATCCATGTGCCGTTGCAGCCGCCGCGATTCCGCTACGACTGGGAACGCGTCAACGCGGCGCTGACCGAGCGCACGCGACTACTGATCATAAACTCGCCGCACAACCCGGCCTGCACCTGCATCACGGCGCAGGATCTGGCAACACTTGCCGAGCTGCTGCGTGGCCGGGATATTTGCCTGATCGCCGATGAGGTCTATGAACACATCGTGTTCGATGGCCGAACGCACCACAGCGTGCTGGCTCACCCGGAGCTGCGCGAGCGCAGCGTCGCGGTGTTTTCCTTCGGCAAGACCCTGCAGGCGACCGGACTGCGGGTCGGCTACGCGGTCGCGCCGCGCGCGCTGACGGCGGAACTGCGCAAAGTGCACCAGTTCAATACCTTCACCATCGCCACCGCGTTGCAGGTGGCGATCGCGCGCTACCTTGGCGAGCGCCCGGATTGCGGCGATGCACTGCGTACGTTCCTGGGCGCCAAGCGCGACCGACTCGTCGCGGCGCTGGCAGACAGCGATCTGTCGCTGCCCCGGGCTGAGGGCTCGTTCTTTCAGCTGATCGATTATGGGGCACTCAGCGATGTCCCCGACGCTCAATTCGCCGAGGAGCTGCTGACGCGGGCGCAGGTGGCGACGATTCCACTGTCGGTGTTCTATCACCAGGCGCCGCCCATGACGCTGCTGCGGCTGTGTTTCGCCAAGCGCGACGAGACGCTCGATGAAGGTGCCGCCCGGCTGCAGGCCTACGCGCGCGAGCGGCGCGGCGGCGCGCCCGGCCCGGCACGTGCCGCGCCTTCGAGGACAGCGTCGTGAAAAAGTCCACGCGCGTGAATCATCCGCCGTCGGTAGACGTTCCCGCGGGCAACCGGCCGGTGGTGGCACCGATTTACCAGACGGTCAAGTTCGAATTCGAAACGGTCGACGACACGTTGCGCACGCTGAGCGGCGAGCGGCCGGGCTTTTTCTATCTGCGCAGTTCCAACCCGACCACGCGGGCGCTGGAGCTCACGCTCGCCGAGTTGCAGGAGCGCGATGACTGCCTGGTGTGCGCGTCCGGCGTCGGTGCGATCGCGCAGACGCTGCTGGCGCTGACGAAGCAAGGCGATCACGTACTGTGCTTCCTTGAAAGCTATGGGCCGACGCGCTACCTGGTCCGCCGAACCCTCGCAAGATTTGGCGTGAGTCACACGCTGCTTTCGATCCAGGACCTGGACGGGATCGAACGCACGCTCGCCGCGCGTCCGACGCGGCTGGTGATATTCGAGAGCCCGACCAATCCCATCAACAGGATTGCCGATATCGGTGCCATCACCCGGCTGGCGCACGTGCACGGCGCCCTGACGCTGCTCGACAATACCTTCGCCGGGATGCATCAGCACGGGCAGTACGAGGTCGACTTCTACCTGCACAGTCTGACGAAATTCGCCTCAGGACACGGCGATGTCATGGGCGGCGCGGTGATCGCGAAGGCTGCTTTGATCGGCGCGCTGCGACCGGACTTCTCGACGCTGGGGGGTGTGCTCGATCCGCATGCGGCCTTTCTGCTGCAACGTGGATTGAAGACCTACTTCGTGCGTTATAGGTCGCAGTGCGGTAGCGCGCAGCGCATAGCCGAGTTTCTGTCAACCCACCCGGCGGTAGAGCGCACTCATTACCCAGGT
>DATNNU010000214.1:0-2927 GCA_035601675.1 Steroidobacteraceae bacterium
CGCGCCACCTCTTCGGGGGCCGAGCGCAGCAGCTTCGGATCGATCATGATTTGCCTTCATCGGCCTTGGGGTGGCGCAAGCGCTCCAGTGCTTCGCCGATGCGCTGTTCCAGACCGCGCGCGGTCGGATGATAATAGCGGCGGTCCGGCATGTCGTCGGGCAGGTAGCGTTCGCCGGCAGCATACGCGCCTGGCTCATCGTGCGCGTAGCGATAGCCGCTGCCGTGCCCCAGATCCTTCATCAGGCGCGTCGGCGCATTGCGCAATCGCAGCGGCACATCGAGTGACCCATAACGCTCGACATCCGCGCGCGCCTCAGCGAAGGCGGTATAGACCGCGTTGCTCTTGGCGGCCACGGCGAGGTAGACCACCGCTTCGGCCAGGGCTAGCTCGCCTTCCGGACTGCCAAGCCGCTCATAGATCTGCCAGGCATCGAGGGTTATCTGCAGCGCGCGCGGATCGGCCAGGCCGATGTCCTCGGTGGCCATGCGCGTGATGCGCCGCGCCAGGTAGTGCGGATCGCAGCCGCCATCGAGCATGCGCGCGTACCAGTACAGCGCGGCGTCGGGATCGGTGCCGCGCACCGCCTTGTGCAGCGCTGAGATCTGGTCGTAGAACTGATCCCCGCCCTTGTCGAAACGGCGGCGGCCGCCGCCGGCGATCTCCTGTGCCTGCGCCAGCGTGATGAGCTTGCCGCCGCTGGCCGCGGCGACCGCGGCGGCCAGCTCGAGCATGCCCAGTCCGCGCCGCGCATCACCGTCGGCCGCGTGCGCCAGCAGCGCCAATGCTTCATCCTCGATCGTGAGTTCCTGGGCTCCGAGTCCGCGCTCGCGCTCGGCCAGCGCGGCCTGCAACAACTGACGCAGCTCCTCGGCACTCAGGGCTTTGAGCACATACACCCGCGCCCGCGACAGCAGTGCGCCGATGATCTCAAACGAGGGATTCTCGGTAGTGGCTCCGATGAAGGTCAGCGTGCCGTCCTCGACGTGCGGCAGGAAGGCATCCTGCTGCGCCTTGTTGAAACGATGCACCTCATCGAGGAACAGCACCGTCGGCTGTCCCTCGACGGCGCTCTGCTGCGCCAGCGCGACCGCGTCGCGGATGTCCTTGATGCCCGCCTGGACCGCCGACAGCGCGATGAAGCGCGCCTTGGAGCGATCCGCGATCAGGCGCGCGAGCGTTGTCTTGCCGGTGCCGGGCGGCCCCCAGAGAATCAGCGAATGCGGCTGGCCGTCGGCGATCGCCTGGTACAACGGCTTGCCCGGCGCCAGCAGGTGGGTCTGGCCGACGAACTCCTCGAGCTTGCGCGGCCGCATGCGATCGGCGAGCGGCCGCCAGTCCTTGCCGCTGTCGGCGAGCCGCAGCGACTGTTGATTCGAGATGCGCTTGGCCATGGCTTTCCAGGCTACGACTGTGGCGTGCCGATCACATCCACTTCGGCCGGAGGTTTGAATTGCAGTTCGGATGGCTCGACATGGGCATTGCGTTGGCTGCGCGAGAAATCGAGCCGCACCGTCTGTCCGAGCCGATCGGTCACCACCATGCGCGCCAGCCGATCGCGCGCGAAGCCGAGTTCGGCATGGCTGAAATCCGCTTCGGCGCTGCGCGGCTTGACGCTGACCCAGTCCAGACCATCGTGCGATCCGGCCGCGCCGATGTCGAAGCTCTGGTGCAGCTGCGCCGCCGTACCCGACAGCAGCGTCACCGGTGTCGCCGATAGCGCAGCCGCCACCGGTTTGACCGAGACCTGCGCCAGCTCGCGGTCATAGAACCACAGATTCTTGCCGTCGGCGACCAGCAGCTGGCCGCGCGCAGCGCCGCCGGCAGCCGCGGACTGATCCTTGCCGGCCTTGTCAGCCAGCCCTGCGGCCCACTGCGTGGCCGCAGCGGCATCGGTGCGCGGCTGATAGTCCCAGCGGAATTTCCCGGGCCGAAGTACCACCAGCGTACCCGCGCCGGCCTCGGTCTCGGTGCCGCGCGCGTCGGTCACGGTCTGGCTAAAGGCGGTGCGCAGGCTTGTCATGCCGTTCAGATAGCGATCCAGAGCGGTGCCGGTCGCATCCGGCGCGGCAGCGGCCGCTGCGCCGACGGCAACCAGAAAAATAATCCCCCATGCGACCCAGCGCTGCTGTGGCAACCTCAGCTCCCTGCCGGAGGCGGCGCCAGCACTTCACGCCCGCCATTGGACTGCAGTGGCCCGACGATGCCCGCCAGCTCCATCGCCTCGAGCATGCGGGCCGCGCGGTTGTAGCCGATCTTCAGGCGGCGCTGCACGTAGGAAATCGATGGCTTGCGCTCGCTGGTGACGATCCTGACCGCCTCGTCGTACAGCGGATCCTGCTCCGGATCGCCGGCGCCGATGGCGCCGTTGTCTTCATCCTCGCCCGTGATTCCCGGGATCGGCGTCGACGGGCCGCGCAGCACGTCTTCAATGTAGTTGGGGCGAGCCGCCTGCTTGAGCCCCTCGACCACGCGATGTACTTCCGCGTCGGAGACAAATGCGCCGTGGATGCGGGTCGGCATCGACGTGCCGGGCGGCAGATACAGCATGTCGCCGTGACCGAGCAGGGATTCGGCGCCCATCTGGTCAAGGATGGTGCGCGAGTCGACCTTGGCCGAGACCTGGAACGCGATGCGCGTCGGTATATTGGCTTTAATCAGCCCGGTGATCACGTCGACCGACGGCCGCTGCGTGGCCAATATCAGATGTATGCCAGAGGCGCGCGCCTTCTGCGCCAGACGCGCGATCAGCTCCTCGACCTTCTTGCCGACGATCATCATCAGATCAGCCAGCTCATCGATGATCACCACCACGAACGGCAACGGTTCGAGATTGGGGATCTGGCTCTGGTCGATGCTCGGATCGTTGGCGGCCCGCTGCAGCATTAGCGGATCGCGGATCGGATGATTCTCGGCGATCGAATCCTT
>DATNNU010000215.1:0-4832 GCA_035601675.1 Steroidobacteraceae bacterium
GATCGCACGCGAGCCGCGCAGCCAGCGGGTGCCGGCGATGTGCGTGGTGATGGCGCGGGCGGCGGCGGCGCGTTGCGCCGGCGTCAGTGCGGCGCGCCGCTCGCGCAGCCGGCGCCGGATGCCGCGACGCCCGTCGGGCGCGGAGCTAGCGCTGGCAGCGCTACTCGTAAGGGTATTCAGGGGCGTCACCCGCGGATGCCGGTACGGACCGTTGCTCTCGACCGGAGCAACAAGTGGGATCACCTGCGACAGGTAAGGCTTTCTGCTGCATGGCAGACCTGCACAGTGCTGTCAGCAAGGCTATCGATCCCTTGGGTGTTTCAATTAGGGTCGAGAGGTAACCCAGCCCGATTATCGAACACCGCAGGCGACGCTTGCAGCCACTGTACACCAAATTTCCTGCAACTGTCCCCGGATTGGCCGAGTCCGCAGACTTCGATCACAGTTCCAGCTGTTGTCCCTTTTCCAGCGCCGATTCGACTCGCTCGCGCAACGCCTTGATGCGATGGCCGGTCTCGTGATCGACGCCGGTATCGCGCGCGCGCAGCTTAAGCACTTCGTGTGCCAGGTTCAGCGCCGCCATGACGGCGATCCGGTCGAGGCCGGCGATCTTGCCGCTGTCGCGGATCTCTCGCATGCTTCTGTTGAGAATCTCGGCGCTGTCGAGCAGCTCGGTGCGCTCGTCCGGGCCGCAGGCGACGATGTATTCTTTTTCCAGGATGCGCACAGTCAGCGGGCGGATCGCTTCGCGCGACTCGGTCATGCGCTGTGTTCCATCGCCTTGAGGCGGCCGATCATGGCCTCGACCCGGGTGCGCACCTGCTCGTTTCGACTCAGCAGCGAGGTTTTTTCCGCGGCCAGCGTTTCCTGCCGCTGACGCAGTGCACGATTTTCTTCCTTGATCTGCTGCACGGTGTTCAGCAGTTCATCAACGCGCTTCTCGAGACGTTTGAGCTCCAGATCGATCGCGCCGTTACTCTTTGCTTCAGCCATGGCAAAACTATAGTTCCGCGCAGATACATCGGTCAATGGAAATGGCTGCGTAATGATCAAGGTTGCGGTCGATATGAAGGCTGCAATACCATTTTGACGTGCCCACGCATCATGATTACTCCGAAATCCAGCGAACGCTGGCCGCTTCGCACGCGCTGGCCGATCCGGCCGAAGCCCATGGCACCCTCGCCGGGGCATTATGTGCGCTGGTCCCGTACCGTCTCGAGGATTGGCTGGCGGAGATACTCCCGGACGGAAGTACTGGCGCCGGGGACGCCGATCCGGTACTGCAGACACTTTATGAGGGAACGGTCGCGGCGCTGGCCGGACACGGTATGGACTTCGACCTGCTGATCCCCGGGGACGACCGGCCAATCGAGGAGCGCACCCAGGCGTTGACCGCGTGGTGTACCGGTTTCCTCTATGGGCTGGGCACCAGCGGCGCCGCCGATCCGCAGCGCCTGCCCGGAGAACTCGGCGAAATCGTGCGCGACCTGACCGAGATCACGCGCGCCGGCGTCGATGCGACCGACGGCGAGGAAGCCAATGAATCCGCGCTGGCGGAACTGACCGAGTTCGTACGCGTCGGCGTGCAACTGGTATTCGACGAGCTGGAGCCGCTGCGCGAGCGATACATCCCGCCTGGACACGTCCTGCACTAGACTGCAGCTTCTGTCACCGAGGTATTCATGGCCGATCCAGTCAAAGGCGAATTCGCGCGCCGGCGTGCGCAACTGATGCGGCTGATGGGCAGCGATGCGATTGCGATCCTGCCGGCGGCACCGCCGCGCCAGCGGAACAACGATGTCGAGTACAACTACCGGCAGGACAGCGATTTTTACTACCTGACCGGCTTCAATGAGCCGGATGCAGTGGCGGTACTGATCCCCGGGCGTGCGGTGGCGGAATATGTGCTGTTCGTACGCGAACGCAACCGCGAACGCGAGATCTGGGATGGCCAGCGCGCGGGCCCCGCGGGCGCGGTCAAGGATTACGGCGCCGACGACGCCTTTCCGATCACCGATATCGACGAGATTCTGCCCGGACTGCTCGAGAAGTGCTCGCGGGTGTACTACACGATGGGTCTGAACCAGGAGTTCGACCAGCGGGTGGTCGGCTGGGTCAATACGCTGCGCTCGCAGGCGCGCAGCGGCGCGCATCCGCCGCAGGAGTTCGTGGCGCTCGATCACGTGCTGCACGACATGCGGCTGTTCAAGAGCCGCGGCGAGCTGAGCCTAATGCGACGTTCGGGCGCAATCGCCGCCGGCGCGCATGTGCGGGCCATGCGCTTCTGCCGGCCCGGACGCATGGAGTACGAGGTCATGGCCGAGCTGCTGCACGAGTTCAACCGGCACGGCGCGGATATCTCCTACCACCCGATCGTCGGCGGCGGCGCCAACTCCTGCGTGCTGCACTACCGCGATAACAGCGCGCGGCTCAATGATGGCGACCTGCTGCTGGTCGATGCCGGCTGCGAGTATGGCTACTACGCCTCCGACATCACGCGCACCTATCCGGTCGGCGGCCGCTTCAGCAGCGAGCAGCGGGCGGTGTACGAGGTGGTGCTCGAGGCGCAGCGCGCGGCGATCGCCAAGGTCAAGCCCGGCAATTCCTGGGACCAGCCGCATGAGGCCGCCGTGCGCGCGATTACGCGGGGGCTCAGGCGCATCGGCCTGCTGAAGGGATCGCTTCCGGGGCTGATCCGTTCCGGGGCCTATAAGGCATTCTTCATGCACCGCACCGGCCACTGGCTCGGCATGGACGTGCACGATGTCGGGGACTACAAGGTCGGCGATGAATGGCGGGTGTTCGAGCCCGGTATGGCGCTGACCGTGGAGCCGGGTATCTACATTGCGGCCGGCACCCGCAGTGTGTCGCGGCGCTTCTGGAATATCGGCGTGCGCATCGAGGATGACGTCGTGGTCACGCGGAACGGCTGCGAGGTACTGACCGACGGTGCTCCGAGGGAGCCCGACCAGATCGAAGCGCTGATGGCAGCGGCGTGAAATCCCCGGCCGCCAACCGCTGCGATGTCGCCATCGTGGGTGGCGGCATGGTCGGGGCGAGCCTGGCACTGGCACTGGCCGGCACGCGGCTGAAGGTGGTGCTGATCGAGGCCGTGGCCGCTGGCAGCGACACGCAACCCAGTTTCGATGATCGCAGCACCGCCCTGGGCAACGGCGCGCGGCAGATCCTGCAGACCCTTGGCGTGTGGGCTGAAATTGCGACCGCCGCGGCGCCGATACGCGAGATCCATATCTCCGATGCCGGCCACTTCGGCTTTGCGCGGCTCAACGCCGCCGAACATGAGCTGGCGGCCTTGGGCTACGTGGTCAGCAACCGGCATCTGGGCGCGGTGCTGTGGCGCGCGCTCGAGCGCTGCAAGCAGATCGAACTGCGTAGTCCGATGCGAGTGACCGCGGTCAAGTTATCGCCCGAGTGGGCGGAGCTTACGGTCCACGGCGAGCGTGGTAATGACGGGCTGTTGCGGGCGCGGCTGGTGGTGGCTGCGGATGGCGCGCATTCGCTGGTCAAGCAGGCCGCCGGCATCGATTCGAGCGCCAGCGACTACCACCAGGTCGCGCTGGTGGCCAATCTCAGGACCGATCGCAGTGCCGCTGGTGTCGCCTTCGAGCGCTTTACCGCCACCGGGCCGCTGGCGCTGTTGCCGCTGGCCGATGGCGCCTACACGGTGGTGTGGACACTGGCGCCCGACGTCGCGCAGGCGATGTGCGATTGCGAGGCAGGCGAATTCTGCCGGGCGCTGCAGCACAGCTTCGGCTGGCGCGCCGGTCAGATGCTTCGGGTCGGCAAGCGCGCCGCCTACCCGCTGTCGCTGGTGCGCGCGCAAGGCGTCAGCGCTGAGCGCGTGGCGCTGATCGGCAACGCGGCGCAGGCGCTGCACCCGGTGGCAGCCCAGGGCTTCAATCTGGGACTGCGCGACGCGGCCATGCTGGCCGAGCTCATCGCCACCGCGGACGATCCGGGGGCGCATCAACTGCTGGCCCGGTTCGCGCAGCAACGCGAGGCCGACCGTGGCGGCATGATCGCGTTCACCGACCAGCTGGTGAAGCTGTTCAGCAGGCGGCGCGGCCCGGCGATCGCGGCGCGCAATCTCGGGCTGCTGCTGTTCGACCTGAGCCATCCGGCCAAGCGCGCGCTGTCGCGCCTGAGCTGGGGATTTGGCGGCTCGCTGCCGCGGCTGTCGCGCGGCCTGCCGCTGCAGCCATGACGCCCACCCATGACATCGTGGTCGTCGGCGGTGGCCTGGCCGGCGCCTGCGCGGCGGCGCTGCTGGTACGCCATGCCGGCATCGAGCCGCAACGCGTCGCTCTGCTCGCCAGCGAGTTGCCCGCCGCCAGCGCGGCCGACGCGCCACCGGAACGGCGCGTGGTGGCGATCTCGCGCGCCAGCGAGCGGGTGCTGCGCGCGGCCGAGGCCTGGCCGCGGCTTGATCAGGCGCGGTTGTGCGCCTATGAACGCATGCGCGTCTGGCACCAGTCGACAGCGGCTGACAGTGACGAGTCGCTGTGCTTCGACGCCGCCGACATCGGCGAGCCGAACCTGGGATACATCGCCGAGAACGGCGCACTGCTGCACGCCTGCTTCGACGGCTTCTGCGCCGCCGGCGGCACGCTGATCACCGGTCAGCTCGCCGCTGCCGCCATCAGCGCCGAGGGCGCACGCCTGGAATGCGCCGATGGGCGCGGCATGACGGCGCGGCTGCTGGTCGGCGCCGATGGCGCGCAGTCGCTGGTGCGTGACTGCGCAGGTCTTGCGGTACGCACACACGACTATCGGCAGCTGGCGATCGTGGCGACGGTGCGCACGGCGCGAGC
>DATNNU010000216.1:0-2811 GCA_035601675.1 Steroidobacteraceae bacterium
TCGCAGGCGCGCACGGCCGTCCTCGTCCAGGGCACCCAGGGTCTCCCCAGCCAGCACGACTTCC
This sequence comes from Steroidobacteraceae bacterium, assembly GCA_035601675.1. GTDB lineage: Bacteria > Pseudomonadota > Gammaproteobacteria > Steroidobacterales > Steroidobacteraceae > FEN-1191. The sequence continues at coordinate 65 of DATNNU010000216.1, forward strand.
CCGGACGTCGGCAGATCCAGGCCTGCGAGCAATGCCAGCAGCGTCGATTTGCCGGCGCCCGACGGCCCCACCAGTGCGATCGACTCGCCGCGCGTGACCGTGAACGAGATATTGCGCACGATGGTCAGCGGGCCTTCCGGGCTGCTAACCTGCTTGCTCAAATTCCGGGCTTCAAGAACGATGTCACGCGTCATGAGCTTCCTGTTGGCACTGCTGCTCGCGCTGGCGACGCCGGCGGCGCGCGCGGACCAACGATCGCCGGCCATCCTGGTGTTCGGGGACAGCCTCAGCGCCGGCTACGGGATCCACCTCGAACAGGGTTGGGTGAGCTTGCTGGCGCGCAAGATCTCGCAGTTAGGGTACGGATTCCGGGTAATAAACGCCAGCGTCAGCGGCGAGACGACGGCGGACGGCCTGGGCAGACTGCCGCACGCGCTCGACGTGCAGCAGCCACGCATCCTGATACTCGAGCTGGGAGCCAATGACGGCCTGCGCAGTCTGCCGCTGGCAAACACCCATGACAATCTGGACAAGATGATCACCTTGGCGCGCTCACGCGGGGTGACGGTGCTGCTGCTCGGCATGCGCATGCCGCCCAATTATGGCGAGCGCTACACCACCGGCTTCCAGAACATGTATACCGATCTGGCGCAGGCACACAAGCTGACGTTGGTGCCGTTCCTGCTCGATCAGGTGGCGCTCAATCCGTCGCTGACGCAGCCTGACGGCCTGCATCCGACCGAGCAGGCGCAGCCGTTGTTGCTGGACAATGTCTGGCCCAGACTAGAGCCGTTGCTGCGCACCGCCGCCAGCCCGGCCGCGGCCGGCAGACGGTGAGCGGCGCCGCGGCGCGGATGCGCAATCGCCGCGGGCGCAGCAAGCAAGAAATAGATAGAGGGGTCTGACTATGGACAGGTTCTGGTTGCCGCAGTATCCGCCCTCAGTACCCGCCGACATCGATCCGTTCGAGATCGACTCGCTCAAGTCGCTGATCGAGGACGCCTGCAGCCGCTACGCTGATCGGATCGCCTATCACAGCATGGGCACGTCGATCACCTACCGCGAACTCGAACGGCACTCGCGCGCCTTCGGCGCCTGGCTGCAGCATAGCGCCGGACTCAAGAGCGGCGACCGCATCGCCATCATGCTGCCGAATCTGCTGCAATATCCGATCGCCATGTTCGGTGCGCTGCGCGCCGGGCTCACCGTGGTCAATACCAACCCGCTCTACACCGCCACCGAACTCGAGCATCAGCTCAAGGACTCCGGCGCAGCCGCGGTGGTGGTGCTGGAGAACTTCGCAGCGACGCTCGGGCAGGCGCTGCCCGAAACCCAGGTGCGGCAGGTGATCGTCAGCGGTGTCGGCGATATGCTGCACTGGCCGAAGGGCCCGATAGTCAACCTGGTGCTGCGCCATGTACAGAAGAAAGTGCCGCACTGGGTGATTCCCGAGGCGCATGGGTTTCGCCAGGCGATCGCTCAGGGCCGGAACTTGCGGCTGCTACCGGTGAATCTGGATCGCAACGATCTGGCCTACCTGCAGTACACCGGCGGCACCACCGGGGTCGCCAAGGGCGCGATGCTCACCCACGGCAATATGGTGGCCAATATCCTGCAGTCGCGCGCGTGGTTCCAGCAGGTCGCGCTCGACCGGGTGACCTTTGTCTGTGCCCTGCCCCTCTACCACATCTTCTCGCTGACCGGGAACTGCTGGCTGTTCGCCTCCCTCGGTGGCACCGGCCTGCTGGTCGCAAACCCCAGGGACTTCGACGCGTTCATAAAGGATTTACGCCGCCATCCGCCAATGTTCTTCCTGGGTGTGAATACGCTGTTCAACGCGCTGATGCACACGCCGGGTTTTGCGCAGCTCGATTTCTCGCGCCTGGTGGTCACGCTTGCCGGCGGCATGGCACTGCAGAGCGCCGTCGCCGCGCGCTGGAAGGAGCTGACCGGCTGCACAATGAGCCAGGGCTGGGGCCTGACCGAAGCCTCGCCGGTCGGCTGCGTCACCAAGCTGGTCGGCCCCGATGCGGATTTCGACGGCTCGATCGGGCTGCCGGTGCCGTCGACCGAACTTACGATCCGCGATGATGATGGCCGCACGCTGCCGATCGGAGCGGTCGGGGAGATCTGTCTGCGCGGTCCGCAGGTGATGCGCGGCTACTGGCAGCGGCCCGAAGAAACCGAAAAGGTCATGCTGCCGGAGGGCTGGCTGCGCACCGGCGATATCGGGCGTTTCGATGAGCGCGGCTTCGTATTCATTGAGGATCGCAAGAAGGACATGATCATCGTCTCGGGCTTCAAGGTCTATCCGAACGAGGTCGAGGATCAGATCGCCAAATGTCCAGGGGTGCTCGAAGTGGCTGCGGTGGCGCAGAGCGACGAACATTCCGGTGAAGTGGTGGCGCTGTTCGTCGTCAGGAAGGATGCGTCACTGACCGAGCAGGGGCTCAAGGACTACGCGCAGCAGTACCTGACCGCCTATAAGCGCCCGGCAGCGATCTACTTTCGCGACCAGCTGCCGAAGACCAATGTCGGGAAGATCCTGCGGCGCGAACTGCGCGACGAGCTCGCCAGGAGCCGATCGCCCACCCGGGCAGCCTGAAAGCCGGGGATCGAACCGGCTGGAGGCAGTGTGACGTACGCAGATATATAATTACAGGGAGAATTTTTGTAACAAAAAAATTCTCCCTGTAATTATATTTCGCCATGCGATTGGTGCCTCTGACGCTTTCGGTGCCGGCCTT
>DATNNU010000217.1:0-5130 GCA_035601675.1 Steroidobacteraceae bacterium
CGGCCGTCAGTGACGATTCCGGCACCGTTGTCGGACACATGCCGGGCCTGAGCGCGGACGACGCAGCCGCGCTCGAAGCGGCCAACGCGGTGACCGGGCCGCGCGTGCGCGCGGTGCCGGCCGCGCGCGCTCTGGCGCGCAGCCTCGGCGTCGAGCTCGGGAGCCTGACCGGCACCGGGCGCGGCGGCCTCATCACGCTCGATGATGTGATGGCGGTGGGAATGCCGGCCGCAAACGCCGCCAGCAAGATGCATCCGGCGCCGTCGCTACGACCAGCTGCCGTTGGCGGCGACGTCGAGGTGCTGCGCAGCCTACGTCGTGCCATGGCGCAAAGCATGGCCCTGTCGCGCGACTCGGTGATGGCATGCTCGGTGTTCGACGACGCCGATCTGCACTCCTGGGGTGCCGGCCGCGACTTCACCACCCGAGTGCTGCGCGCCATCACGGCCGGCGTGCGCACCGAGCCTGGCCTGAACGCCTGGTTCGACGGGCATTCGCAGAGCCGCACGCTGTTCGCGCAGATAGACGTCGGCATCGCGGTGGACACCATCGACGGCCTGCTGGTGCCAGTGATCCGTCACGTGGAGAAGCGCAGTCCGGCGCAGCTGCGCGTCGAACTCGATCGGCTCAAGCGCGCCGCACGCGATCGCACCGTGGGCAGCGAGGAGCTGCGCAATTTCACCTTCATGCTTTCCAACTTCGGCAGCATGGCGGGCCGCTACGCCACGCCGATCGTGGTGCCGCCCGCGGTGGCGATTCTCGGCACCGGCCGCGTGCGCCGCGACGTGATTGCGGTCGCGGACCGGATTGAAATTCACACCCGTATGCCGCTGTCGCTGACTTTCGATCATCGCGTCATCACCGGCGGCGAAGCGGTGCGGTTCCTCGGCGCCGTGATCGCGGATCTGGAACTGCCCGAGTGAGCAATCGCGGCTCGCAGACAGGCTCTGCGCGCTCGCAACTGACGGCCTCGCTGCTGCGGGCCTGGCGCACCTCCGTTCCGCTAGAGGAGTGGCGCGGCTTCGACGAGGCGGCGCTGCGCCGTGGCTGCGCCGCGCACATCGAATTCGGGTGGCGGCGGCGCCGACGTCAGACTCTGCTGCGCGTGAGCAGTGCACCGGCCGCTGTGGCCGCGCCCGGTGCCGGCGCGGCTTCCTATTCGGTGGTGGAACTCATCATTGAAGACATGCCGTTCCTGGTCGACACGCTGAGCATGACGCTCGCGCAATTGGGTCTGTCGGTGCAGTTGATCATCCATCCGATCCTGCGCGTGGGACGCGATGCTGCGGGGGTTATCAGATCACTGCATGCGGAGATCGATACCGGGCTCGGCGCCGATGGCGGAGTGCGCGAATCCTGGCAGTACTGGCGCATCGATCGCGTCGGCGATGCGGCCGAATGCGACAAGCTGCGACGGCGCCTGCTGGCGGCGCTGGCGGATGTGCGGCGCGCCTGCGGCGACTGGATGCGCATGCGCAATTCCGTGCTCAAGCTGTGCGCCGACATCAGCCGCCACCCGCCGCCGCTGTCCGCCGACGTGGTCGCCGAAAGCCGGGCGCTGCTGCAGTACATGGAGGCGCACCACTTCACGTTCCTCGGCTTTCGCGAAAGCCGCCTGCGCCGCGGGCGCAGCGGACCGGTGCTGATGCCGGTGGCGGGCACCGCTCTCGGCTTGCTGCGCCGCCGCCTCTCCGGTACCCATGACGGCGGCATCGCCACGGCCAACATTCGCCGCGCGCTGCGCTCGCCGGGGATGCTCATCATTACCAAGGCCAACCACCGCTCGACGGTGCATCGGCCCGGTTATCTGGACTACGTCGGCGTCAAGCGCTACGACCAGCGCGGCCGCGTGATTGGCGAGGTCCGCATCCTCGGGCTGTGGACCTCGGACGCCTACGCCGCCGATCCGCGCCATGTGCCGTGGCTGCGACACAAGCTCAAGCGCGTGCTGGAGCACTTCCCGTTCGCGGCCAACAGCCACGATGGCAAGCGCCTGTCGCAGATCGTGCAGACGCTGCCCCGCGATGAACTGTTTCAGGCCAGCGTGCCGGATCTGATCCGTTGCGCACGCGCGGTGCTGGTGCTGCAGGATCGCGCGCGGGTGCGATTGATCATGCGCCGCGATGAATTTCATCGCTTCTGGTCCAGCCTGGTTTTCATGCCACGCGAGCGCTGCGATTCCGCAGCGCAAGCCCGGGTCGAGGCATTGTTGCGGGCGGCGTGCCACGCCGTGGAACTTGAATCCAGCCTGTCGATCGGCGAAGCGCCGCTGGCACAGCTGCATATCGTGGTGCGGGTCGATCCGGCAGCCAACGCGCGCGTCGACGCCGACCGCCTCGAGCGCGATATCGCCGCAGCGATCGTCTCATGGCGCGATCGGCTGCGGGCCGCATTGCTGGCGAGATTCGGCGAGACCGAGGCTCTCGCGCTCGAACGCCGCTATACCGCCGCGTTTCCAGCGTCCTATCAGCAGGATGTGGAGGCGGCGCAGGCGGTCGACGATATCATCGATCTGGAAGGGCTCGACGCCGCTGTCGATGCGATGCAGTTGCGGCTGTATCGGCCGCCCCGGCAACCGCACCAGCGCGTGCATCTGCGCATCATTCGCCGCGGCGAAGCGCTATCCATATCCGAAGTGCTGCCGACATTCGAGCACTTTGGCCTGCGCGTGATCGCCGAGCGACCCTATCGCCTGGACTGGCCGGGTGGCAGCCGGGCGTGGCTGCAGGACTTCGAGCTCGAACGTTACAACCTGCAGGGCGTCGCGGTGCCCCGCGTGGCCCGCGAGCTCATCGCGGCTTTTCGCGCCATACGCGCCGGCGAGCTCGATGACGACGGCTTCAACCGTCTGTTGATCGCGGCCGAGCTAAGCATGCGCCAGGTGACGGTGCTGCGAGCCTGCTGCCGCTACCTGCTGCAGACCGGCATTCCGTTCAGCCAGAGCTACATGGAGCGCGTGCTGGGCACGCACTCGGCAGCGGCACGCGACCTGTGCGAATTGTTCCACCAGCGCCTGTCGCCGCAATCCAGCCGCGGCTCGCGCGCACGGGCGGCGGTGCTCGAACAACGCTTGCGCCGTACGATCGCCGCGGTCGTCAGCCCGGACGAGGACCGTATCCTGCGCGCCTTTCTCGCGGTGATACTGGCGACCTTGCGCACCAATTACTTTCGTCGCGATGCCGCCGGCAGCCCACGCCCGTGGCTGTCGCTGAAATTCGATCCCGCCAGGATCCCCGGTCTGCCGCAGCCGCGTCCGGCGTACGAAATTTTCCTGCACAGCCCGCGAGTCGAGGGCGTGCACCTGCGAGCGGGCCCGATCGCCCGTGGCGGCATACGCTGGTCGGAGCGCCCCGAGGATTTCCGCACCGAAGTTCTTGGGCTGATGAAGGCGCAGCACGTCAAGAACACGCTGATTGTGCCGGTGGGCGCCAAAGGGGGCTTCGTGGTACGTCGCCCGCCGCCGCGCACGGCGCCGCTGGCGCAGCAGCAGGAAGGAGTCGAGTGCTACCGAAGTTTCATTCGCGGGCTGCTCGACATCACCGACAACATCGTCAACGGCCGGGTGGTGCCGCCGCGCGACGTCAGGCGCCTGGATGGCGATGATCCGTACCTGGTGGTTGCGGCCGATAAGGGCACGGCGACTTTTTCCGACATCGCCAACGCGATTTCGGCCGAATACGGCTTCTGGCTCGGCGACGCGTTTGCCTCCGGCGGTTCGGCCGGCTACGACCACAAGAAGATGGCGATCACCGCCCGCGGCGCCTGGGAGTGCATCAAGCGCCATTGCCGCGAATTCGGCAGCGACATCCAGCGCGAACCCTTTACCGTGGCGGGTATCGGCGACATGTCCGGTGACGTGTTCGGCAACGGCATGCTGCTGTCACGGCAGATACGGCTGGTCGCCGCCTTCGATCATCAGCACGTGTTCCTAGATCCCAAACCCGATGCCAAACGCAGTTTCCGCGAGCGCGAGCGCCTGTTCCGGCTGCCGCGCTCCGGTTGGAATGACTACGACGGGCGGCTGCTGTCACGCGGCGGTGCAATCTTTGAGCGCAGCGCCAAGAGCGTGGCGCTGTCGCGCGAAGCACAGGCGCTGCTGGAATTGCCGCAGCGGCGCGCCAGCCCGGTGGATATTATCCGCGCCATCCTTTGCATGCGGGTCGATCTGCTGTGGAATGGCGGCATCGGCACCTATGTCAAGGCCTCGAACGAGCGCCACGGCGAGATCGGCGATCGCACCAATGACGCGGTGCGTGTGGACGGCCGCCAGGTGCGTGCCCGCGTCGTCGGCGAGGGCGGCAACCTTGGGTTTTCGCAGCGTGGACGGATCGAATATGCCGCCGCTGGCGGACGCATCAACACCGATTTCATCGACAATTCCGCCGGCGTCAACACCTCGGATGTCGAAGTCAATCTGAAGATACTGCTCGATGCTGCCGATCGCACTCCGGTCACGCCTGGCCGCCGCAATCGACTGCTCGCGAACGCCACCGACGAGGTCGCGGCGCTGGTATTGCGCAACAACTATCTACAGAGCGAAGCCCTGAGCCTGATGGAGCGGCGCGCCGTGGAAGATCTCGGGGAGCATCAGCAACTGCTGCGCTGGCTCGAGCGCCACGGTGAAATCGATCGCGCGGTCGAATTCCTGCCGACCGACGAGGAGATGGAGCAGCGCCGTCGCCAGGGACGCGGCCTGACCCGGCCGGAGCTGGCGCTGCTGTTCGCTTACGGCAAGATCGCCCTCAATCATGCGCTGACCGAGACCGGCAGCGCCGCCGATCCGTACCTGGCGCGCGAACTCGAACGCTACTTTCCGCGCGCGATGCAACGCCGCCTCGGCGAACGCATCAAACGCCATCGGTTGCGCAAGCAGATCATCATCACCGCGACTACCAACAGCATCGTCAATCGCGTCGGTCCGACGCTGCTGATCCAATGCAGCGAAGCCAGCAACGCCAATGCCGCCGCGATCGCACGCGCCTACACCATCGCGCGCGACAGCGCCGACCTGCGATCTCTGTGGACACAGATCGAGTCCCTAGACGGCCGCATCAAACCGGCCGACCAGTACGATGCGCTGCTCGAGACCAGCCGCTACCTGTCGCACTACACACTGTGGCTGCTGCTGCA
>DATNNU010000218.1:0-2032 GCA_035601675.1 Steroidobacteraceae bacterium
GAGGCCGCACACTGGGGCAAGAATGTCGACGCGCAGGAGGCCGCGCAGCGGGTCGACCTGCGCCAGCTGCCGCTGGTCACGATCGATGGCGCGGCTGCCAAGGATTTCGATGACGCGGTGTATGCCGAACGGCTCGAGGCCGGCGGCTTTCGGCTGCTGGTCGCGATTGCCGATGTCAGCCACTACGTGCGTCCCGGCAGCGCGCTGGATACCGAAGCGCGTGCGCGCGGCACCTCGGTCTATTTCCCGACGCGCGTGCTGCCGATGCTGCCGACCGCGCTGTCGAACCATCTGTGTTCGCTGGAACCCCAGGTGGACAGGCTGTGCATGGTTGCGGAGATGCGGATCTCCAAGCGTGGAGCGCTCGAAGGCAGCAAGTTCTATCCCGCGGTGATGCGCTCGGCGGCGCGGCTGACCTACAACCAGGCGCACCAGGCCCTGTTCCTCGGCATGCCGGCGGCACGCAATGCGCTCGGAGCAGTCTTCGAATCGCTGCTGCCGCTGGTCGATGTCTATCACGCGCTGCAGGCCGCGCGCCGCAAGCGCGGCGCACTCGAGTTCGATGCGCCGGAAGCCGAATTCGTGATCGAGAACGGCGAGCGGGTGCGGGCGATCGAATTCATATCGCGTAACGATGCGCACAAGCTGATCGAAGAATGCATGGTGCTCGCTAATGTCGCGGTGGCGCAGGAGCTGCGGACACATCGCCAGCCGGCGCTGTTTCGCGTCCATGCCTCGCCGGATGAGAAAAAGCTCGATCAGTTGCGCACCACGCTGCGCGTGCTCGGCATCGAGCTGCAGCTGCCCGACCCGGTCAAACCGAGCGACCTGGCCGCCATTGCGCCGCGCGTGCGCGATGCCGAGAGCCGGCCGTTCGTCGAATCGCTGATCGTGCGCTCGATGGCGCAGGCGCTGTATCAGCCCGAGAACATCGGCCATTTCGGACTGGCGTTGAAGGATTACGCGCATTTTACGTCGCCGATACGCCGCTATCCGGACCTGATGATTCACCGTGCGCTGCGCGCCCGCCTGGGTGAACTGGATGCCGGATCATTGCCGCGGGTGCAGGAGCTGGCCGTGCAGGGTGTGGAGCTGTCGCGGCTCGAGCGGCGTTCCGATGAAGCCGACCGCTATGTCGGCACCTTCCTCAAGTGCGTGTATCTGCGCGATCGGGTGGGGCAGACCTTCGACGGCCTGATTACCACGGTGATGGAATTTGGCTGTTTCGTGCAGCTGCTGGCCCTGGGGGTCGACGGCCTGCTGCCGCTGGCCTCGCTGCGCGACGACAATTACCAGATGGCACGCGACGGCGGCCAATGGATCGGCGAACGTAGCAAGCGCCGCCTGGCGCCCGGCGTGCGGCTGCGCGTGATCGTCGCCGCCGTGAAGCCGGTGGAAGGACTGATCGATCTTGAGCTCGCAGCGGACTGAGCTCGTCTACGGTCTGCACGCCGTGCGCTCGCTGCTCAGGCGAGACCCGCAGCGGGTGGCGCGCGTCTATCTGCAGCATGGCCGTCACGATGCCAGGGCCGATGAGATCGAGCGCCTGGCGCGCGCCGCGGGTCGCGCCGTGCAGCGCCTGGACGCGAAGCAGCTGCAGGCACGGCTCGGGCAGGCGGTGCACCAGGGAATCATGGCCGAGGTGGCACCGCTGGCGGCCTGGAGCGAGGAGGATCTGCTCGCCGCGGTCACGAAAGCTGCGGATCCGCTGCTGCTGGCGCTCGATGGGGTGCAGGACCCGCACAATCTGGGCGCCTGCCTGCGCACCGCCGATGCCTGCGGCGTGCTGGCGCTGATCGTGCCGCGCAATCGGGCGGCGCCCCTGAATGCCACCGCGCGCAAGGTGGCGGCGGGCGCCGCTGAGAGTACACCGGTGGTCACGGTGACCAATCTGGCGCGGACGCTCGGGCTGCTCAAGGGTGCGGGGTTGTGGATCGTGGGCGCCGACGTGGCAGGCGCGCAGCAGGCGCGCGAGATTGATCTGACCGGTGGGCGGGTACTGGTCATGGGCGCGGAAGGCGCCGGCCTGCGT
>DATNNU010000219.1:0-2197 GCA_035601675.1 Steroidobacteraceae bacterium
AGCAGTGGATAGATGTTCTTCGCCTCTGCAACCGATAGCAGCTCCAGCTGCATGCCCAGGTAGCGGCCGCGGGCCTGCGCCATTTTCAGCCAGTCGAGCCGCTCGGGCGTCCCGGCCAGCAGGATGCCGCCGTTGACGTGCACGCCACAGGACTGTCCCGAGATGCGCTCGATCTCCTCGTACAGCTTGATCGTGTACTGCTGCAGCTTGGCCACATTCGGATCACCGTTGACGGTATGCATGCCGCCCGCGGCGTGCCAGGTCGAGCCTGAGGTCAGTTCCGCGCGCTCGATCAGCATGACGTCATGCCAACCGGCTTTCGTCAGGTGATAGAGCACGCTGGCGCCGACCACGCCGCCGCCGATCACCGCGACCCTGGTGTGAGTATTCATGGCGTAACTGAAACGATTGTGACGCGAGCCGGCGGCATGGCTGTCCGGCCTCAGCTCACCGCCGGCGCGCCACCCGCGGCGATGCGGCGTGCCACGTAGTCGTCAACCGCTTCGACGACCGCGGGATCGCGCACCGGCGGTACGTAATTCGTGAGTGTGTCCTGCCACAGCCTGCTCGCCCGCTCGGTCGCCGTGTGCGAGCCGGCCTCGGTCCACTGGCCGAAGTTGCGCCAGTCCGAGACTAGCGGCGTATAAAACGCCGTGCGGTAACGGGCCATGGTATGAGCACAGCCGAAGAAATGTCCGCCCGGCCCGACTTCCGCGATGGCGTCGACCGCGAAGTCGTCGGCCGTAGCCCCGAGCGGCTGAAAGATCTCGGCAAACATCTGCAGCATCTCGATATCAAGCATGAATTTTTCATAAGAAGTCGTCAGGCCGCTCTCGAGCCAGCCTGCGGCATGCAGCAGGAAATTGCAGCCGCCCATCAGTGCGCCCCACAGGCTCATCTGTGATTCATAGGCGGCCTGCGCGTCGGGCGCGTTGGAGGCGGTCGCGTTCGAGGAGCGCCACGGCAGGCCGATGTGGCGCGCCAGCTGGCCCGCGCCAATGGAGGACTTGACGTATTCCGGCGTGCCGAAGGCCGGCGAGCCGGATTTCATGTCAACGTTCGAGGTGAAACTGCCGTACACCACCGGCGCGCCAGGACGCACGATCTGCGACAGCACGGTGCCTGCCAGCGCCTCAGCGTGGGCAAGCGTCAGGGCGCCGGCAACGGTCACCGGGGCCATCGCGCCTGCGAGTGTAAATGGCGTGATAATGAACACCTGTCCCGCGGCGGCGAACTCGAGGATGCCGTTGGCCATCGGGATATCGAGCTGCAGCGGCGAGTTGGTGTTGATGATGGTCGACACATAGGGTCGGGAGCGGAATTGCTCCGGCGTCAGTCCGTAGGCAATCCTGATCAGCTCGAAGTTATCGGCAATCTGCGGCGAACCGCGCGAATAGACTTTGGGAATCTTGTCGGTCAGCATCAGCATCGCGCGCGCCGTCTCCAGGTGCCGGAACTGCACCGGCACGTCCTGCGGCTCGACGCCACCGCCAAGCACATGGATGACTTCAAAGCTCTGGCAGAGCTTCATCAGATTGCAGAAATCCTCCATCGTGCCGGCACGCTTGCCGCGCTTGCTGTCCATGATGTTCGGCGGTCCCGAGGTCGGCGCAAATACCACGTGCCGCCCGGAAATCGGCATGTTGCGCGCCGGATCCTTGGCGTGCAGCGTGAGCTCGCGCGGTGCCGTGGCGAGCGAGGCGGCGACCAGGCCGCGGTCGATGCGCACCATCATCGTCGATTCATCGACGCTGGCGCGGCCCCGGGCGTAGGTCTGGCGGGCCTCGGGCAACAGCACCCGCATGCCCTGATTTTCCAGCACGTTCAGCGCCGCTTCATGGATGGCCGCGACCTGATCGTCCGAGAACACCTTCAGCGGCTCGAACGGATTGACCAGGTGGCGGTAGCTGCGCGAGCGATCGACGAGCGGAACGGCCGCGGCGCCGCTGGCCGGCCGCCGGCGCGGGCGCCGGTCGACACGCTCGCCGGATTCGTTCATGCGGATGATCGCTCCAGCGCAGGCTTAGTCATTCGATACCGCGAGCCGCATGGGCGCAGCTTCGTCAGGCTTACGCGGACCGAAGTGCTCAATCAGCCACGAGCGGAACAGCGCGATGGCCGTATCACTCAGCGCCTCGGGTTGGGTAATAAGATAATAGCCGTAGCCGTCGTCGAGCGAGACGTCAAACGGGCGCAC
>DATNNU010000220.1:0-7117 GCA_035601675.1 Steroidobacteraceae bacterium
CGCCGAGGCCGCCGGCCTGGTGGGCCAGCCGGTGATGGATCTGTTCGAGGACAGCACGCACGCGCCGTTGAAGGCCGCGCTGGCGGCGTGCCTGCAGGGGCGCTGGAGCAATCACACGCTCAAGGCCGGGGCGATACTCGGCGACGGCTCGGTGGTGCCGCTGGAACTGGCGCTGGCGCCGGGCGAGTTCGATGGCGAGCCCGGTGTGCGGCTGATCGTCGCCGCGCACAAGCGCGACGACCGGCAGCTCGCGCGCGAGCTTGAAACCGCGGTGCGTAGCGATCCGGGTACCGGACTGCTGACACGGCGCCATCTGTTGTCGGCGCTGCAGGAGCGGCTGCAGCAACCGATCGCCGGCGGTGTGCGTTACCTGGCCTGCGTACGGCCGGATAAATTCGGCGCCATCGAACGCGACCTCGGCATTCTCAGCAGCGAGCAATTGCTGATCACCTTCGCCAACATCGTGCGCACGCTGCTCGGACCGCATGACATCGCCGGCCACTTCGGTGGTACCAGCCTGATGCTGCTGCTCGAGCGCGGCAATCAGCGCGATGTCGAGGCCTGGTGCGAGAACCTGATCGATCGCGTGGCCAAGCAGCCTTTCCAGGGCAGCACTCACACGCTGCACGTGACCTGCACCATTGGCTTAGGACTGGTCGGCCTCGCCAAGCCCGACGTCAATCTGGCGGCGATGGACGCCCTGGATGCGACGCGCCGGGGCCGCGAACGCGGCGGCAATCAGATGGTCACCGTGGATCGCGCCGACAACGACACCCGCGTGCAGGCCTACGACCAGGTATGGGTCAAGCACATCAAAGCCGCGCTGATGGAGAACCGCTTTCGCCTGGTGCAGCAGCCGATCGCATCGCTGTCCGGCGGCGATCAGAAGATGTTCGACGTCGCGATTCGCATGCTCGATGCCCAGGGCAAGGAGGTCCTGCCGTCGGAATTCCTGCCGGCCGCCGCGCGCAACGACATGATGAAGAACATCGACCGCTGGGTCATCGGCGCCTCGCTGTCGTTCGCGTCCAAGCGCAAACCGGACCTGCTGTTCGTGCGGCTGTCGCGCGATAGCGCCGTGGACGCAACGCTGCCGCAATGGCTGGAGACACAGCTCAAGGCGACGCTGGCGGAGCCGGGACGCCTGTGTCTGCAGATCACCGAGGAAGTCGCCACCCGCCACCTGCAGCAGACCACGCAGCTGGCCAATGCATTGCGTTCGCGCGGACTGAAATTCGCCATCGAGCACTTCGGCGCCGGCCAGCACTCGCAGAGCCTGATCGGTATCGTACCGATGGACTTCGTCAAGATCGACGGCTCGCTGATGCAGGGCCTGGCCGGCAGCCCGGATCTGCAGCAGCGGGTGCGCGTCATCGCCGAGGCGGCGGCAAAGCACAGCATCCAGACGGTTGCCGAGCGCATCGAAGACGCCAATACCATGGCGGTGGTCTGGCAGCTCGGCGTGCAGTACATCCAGGGCTATTTCGTGCACGCGCCCGAAGAGGTGGTGCTGAAGTCGTGACCGCGGGCCGACGTTGGGTGCTGTGGGCGTGCGCGGCTTGCCTCATCGGCGGCTGCGGCGACATCGGCGCTCCGTCATCGGCTCCGGGCCCAGCGCCGCCGATCACCGTCGGTACGGCGCTCGCCGCGGTACAGGCCGTCGCACGCGGCCTGGATGACATGCCGCGATCGCTCGACCCGCTGCTGGTGAACGATGTGCCCGGCCAGCGGGTCGCCGACGACCTGTTTGAAGGTCTCACCAGCGTCGACATTACCGGCAAGGCCTCCCCCGGCGTCGCCTCTTCCTGGGAAAGCAGCCCCGACGGCAAGACCTGGGTATTTCATCTGCGCCCCGATGCGCGCTGGTCGAACGGTGCGCCGGTGACCGCCGCCGATTTTGTCTATGCATGGCGCCGCGAAGTCGACCCCCGTACCGGTGCCCAGTATGCGGAAGGGCTCGCGCCGATCGAAAACGCGCTCGACATTACGACCGGCAAGAAGCCACCCGAGACCCTTGGCGTGGAGGCAATCGATGCACGTACGCTGCGGGTGCGCCTCAATGGCCCGACCCCTTACCTGCTCGATCTGCTCGCGCTGCAATATCTGTATCCGGTCTATGAACCGGCGATCAGGCAGTACGCCGATGGCTGGGTACGACCGGAGCACATGGTGTGCAATGGCGCCTTCGTGCTGCGCGAGAACGTGATCGGCAGCCGCATCACCCTCGAGAAGAATGATAAATTCTGGGATGCCGCGCACGTCCGGCTGCAGCGCGTCACCTACCACGTGCTGCCCAGTCGCAGCGATCAGGCGGCGCGATTTCTCGCCAACGACCTGGACTGGACCGACTCATTCGCCGCCAATCAGCGCCACTGGCTCAAATCGGTCGTCGGCGAGCAGACGGTCAATTCACCCTACTTCGGCGCCTATTTCCTGGGAATGAATTTCCAGCTGCCGCCGTTCAAGGACAATCTGCCGCTGCGCCAGGCGCTGGTGCTGGCGCTCGATCGCGAACCGCTGGTGCGCTACATGAGGCAGGGCATGTACGAGCCCGCCTATACCTGGATGCCGCCGCTGCCGGGCTATGAGCTGCCGGTGCCGGACTGGCGGCCGCTCGGCGATGATGCGCGGCATGCGCTGGCGCGCCGCCGGTATCGCGAGGCCGGTTATTCCGAGCGCCATCGGCTGCGCATTACGCTCTATATACCGTCGCAGGACGGGGACTCGCGCCACTTCTTCGAGGCCATCGCCGCCAGCTGGTTCAGCATTCTGGGCGCCGAGGTGCGGCTGTACGAAGAGGAGTTCAAGGTGCTTGCCCAGGAGCGCACGCTGCACAAGCTGCCGCTGTTCTACGACGCCTGGATCGGCGACTATCCGGATCCCTACACCTTCATGCAGATCCGCTATTCCGGCAACGGCAACAACAACGCTGAGTATTCGAATCCCGAGTTCGATCAGCTGATCGATGCGGCCGGACAGCAGGCCGACAACCTCAGGCGCTACCGGCTGTTCGAACAGGCCGAGCGCCTGCTCAACGACGACGCGGCCTATATACCGCTCTACTACTACGCCACGCGGCATCTGGTGAAGGCCTACCTGCGCGGCTGGCAATCAAACGTCATGGACCGTAACCTGTCGCGCTACATGTATCTGCTCGAGCATCAGCGGCGATAGCATGCTGCGCTACACGGCTCGCAGGCTGCTCGGAGCTGTGCCGACACTGCTGGTGATCGTGACGCTGGCCTTCGTGCTGCTGCACGCGGCGCCCGGTGGGCCGTTCGATTCCGAAAAGCGGATGATGCCGCAGATCCAGAAGAGCATCGAGGCCAAGTATCATCTGGATGAACCGCTGTGGCGCCAGTACCTGCGGTATCTCGGCGATCTCGCACACGGCGATCTCGGGCCCTCCTTCCAGTATCGCAGCACCTCGGTCAACGAGATCATCGCCCAGGGCCTGCCGGTCGATGCGACCATCGGCCTGACGGCCATCACGCTGGCACTTGTGGTCGGCGGCGCGGTAGGCATCAACGCGGCGCTGCGCCGGGGCACGCGCTGGGACTACGGCTCGATGGCCATCGCGGTGGCCGGCATCTCCACCCCGGTGTTCGTGGTGGCACCGCTGCTGATATTGATCTTCGCGATCAAGCTGCACTGGCTGCCCGCGGGCGACTGGGTCCATGGCTCGCCCTCGCATCTGCTGCTGCCCGCCGTGGCGCTGGCCCTGCCCTACACCGCCTACGTCGCTCGCATGATGCGCGCCAGCACCATCGACGTGCTGAACAGTCCTTTCATCCGCACCGCCCGAGCCAAGGGACTGCCGCTGCGGCTGATCGTCTGGCGTCACGCGCTGCCGCCGACGCTGACGCCGCTGGTGTCCTTTCTGGGACCTGCCATCGCCGGCCTGCTGACCGGCTCGATCGTGGTCGAGAGCGTGTTCGGCCTGCCCGGCATCGGCCGCTATTTCATCACCGCTGCCCTCAATCGCGACTACACGCTGGTGATCGGTATCAGCGTGCTCTACGGCGCCTTGATCATCCTGTTCAACCTGCTGGCCGATCTTTGTTACGCCTGGATCGACCCGCGAGTGCGGCTGCGATGAGCGGCGCACCCGGTCTGTGGCGTCAAGCCCTGCGGCGTCTGCGCATGCAGCGCATGAGCATGGCGGCGGCCCTGCTGCTCGCGGTCATCATGCTCGCCTGCCTGCTGCTGCCGCTGCTATCGCCGTATGATTATTTCACGCCGCACTTCGAGCTGCTGTCACGCGGCCCGATGCTCGCCGGCGGACACCTACTCGGCACCGATCCGCTCGGCCGCGACCTGCTGCTGCGGGTGATGTGGGGTTGCCGCATCTCGCTGGCCGTGGGCATTGCGGCCAGCCTGGTCAGCGTGCTGATCGGCGTCACCTGGGGCGCCACCGCCGGCTATGTCGGCGGCCTGACCGATGCGCTGATGATGCGCGCGGTCGACATTCTCTATTCGGTGCCGTTCGTACCGTTCGTGATCGTGCTCACGGTGCTGTTCGGCCGCGAGCTGTGGCTGATCTTCCTGGCGATCGGCGCGGTGTCCTGGCTTGACACTGCGCGCATCGTGCGCGGCGAGACGCTGTCGCTCAAGCAACGCGAATTCATCGAGGCGGCGCGCGTATCCGGTGTGCGCGGCGCGGCGATGATCGCGCGCCATATCGTGCCGAACCTGATCGGCATCGTGATCATCTATGCCACGCTGGCGATTCCCACGGTGATCCTGTTCGAAGCGTTTCTGAGCTTTCTCGGCCTCGGCGTGCAGTCGCCGCTGGCCTCGCTCGGCTCCCTGGTCGCCGACGGCACCTCCGAGATGCAATCGCACCCGCACCTGCTGATCGTTCCGGCCGTCTTTCTGGCCGCGATCATCTACTGCTTCAACTATCTGGGCGACGGGCTGCGCGATGCGCTCGACCCGAGGGACCGCTGACATGAGTGCCGGCGCCGCCGGCCCGCCGCTGCGAATTCGCGGCCTGTCGGTCAGCTATGCGACCGATCACGGCCGTATCGAAGCCGTGCGCGATATCGATCTGGAGGTTGTCGCCGGTGAATTCCTCGGCATCGTCGGCGAGTCGGGTTCCGGCAAGACGCAACTGCTGCTGTCGATACTGGGGCTGTGCGCGCCGCGCGCCGAGCTTCGCGGCAGCATCCGCTACCGCGGGCAGGAACTGCTGCAGCTCGGCACAGCAGCCTTGAACCAGGTGCGGGGCAATCGCATCAGCATGGTGTTTCAGGACCCGATGACGGCGCTGAACCCGTATCTGCGGGTGGGCCGCCAGATCAGCGAGGTGCTGCGCGTACATCGCGGCGCCGGGGCGCGCGCCGCCGAACAGCGCGCCGTCGAGATGCTGCAGTCGGTGCATATGCCTGAGGCGGCGCAACGCATGCGCCAGTACCCGCACGAGCTCTCCGGCGGCATGCGCCAGCGCGTGATGATCGCGATGGCATTGATCGCGGAACCGGAAATCCTGCTGGCCGATGAGCCCAGCACCGCGCTCGATGTCACCGTGCAGGCACAGATCCTGAGTCTGTTCCAGGAACTGCGCGCACGCACCGGCACTGCGATCGTACTGGTGACGCACGACCTGGGGGTGATCGCGGAAGTGGCCGATCGGGTGCTGGTGATGTACGCCGGCCGCATCATGGAGCAGGCGCCGGTTCACCAACTGTTCGCGAACCCGCGCCATCCGTACACCGAGGCGTTGCAGCAATCGATTCCACGCATCGATGCGCCCCGCCCTGCGCGCCTGGCGAGCATCGCCGGTGCGCCGCCGAATCCGGCGTCGCTGCCCGCCGGCTGCGCCTTCGCGCCGCGCTGCATCTATCGCATGCCGATCTGCGACACCGTGACGCCGCCACTGCTCGAAACCAGCCCGGGCCATTGGAAGGCGTGCCATCACGAGGGCGCGCTCGGCAAATTGCGCGGCGAGGCGGCGTGAACGCCGGCCGGCACACCGCTGGGCCGCCACCGGACGCCCCCGGCGCGCGGCCCGATCCCTTAGCGCTGCTCGCGGTGCGAGAGCTGTCGGTCAGTTACCGTGTGGCGTATCGCGGCGGCCAGGGGCTGCTGCGCGCGGTCAACGGCGTCAGCTTCGAACTCGCCCGTGGCGAGACCCTCGGGCTGGTCGGTGAATCGGGCAGCGGCAAGTCGACCATCGCCCGCGCCCTGCTGCGGCTGGTGCCCGCCGAGTCGGGCGTTGTGCTGTTTCATGGGACCGACCTGCTGGAACTCTCGGGCGCGTCCCTGCAGGCGATGCGGCGGCATCTGCAGCTGATCTTCCAGGATCCGCTGGCCTCGCTCGATCCACGCATGAACATCGCCGACATCCTCACCGAGCCGCTGCGGGTTTTCGAACCGCAGCTGTCGGGCCGGCAGCGTGAGCAGCGCGCGCTGGCCATGGCCCGAGCCGTGGGCCTCGGTGCCGAACACCTGCATCGCTACCCGCACGAGTTCTCCGGTGGCCAGGCACAGCGCATCGGGATTGCGCGCGCGCTGATTATCGAGCCCGAGCTGATTGTCTGTGACGAGCCGCTGTCGGCACTCGACGTCTCGATCAAATCCCAGATCAGCAACCTGCTGAAGGATCTGCAGCGCCAGCTGCAACTGTCGCTGCTGTTCATTTCGCATGATCTGGCGGCCGTGCGCTTCAGCTGCGATCGTGTGCTGGTGCTGTATCTCGGCCGCGTCATGGAGACGGCCGGCTGCGACGCCCTGTTCAGCACCGCTCGCCATCCCTATACGCGTGCGCTGATGCGCGCCGCGCCGATTCCGGACCCCATCGCCGCGCGCGCGCGACGCAGCGCACCACTCGAAGGCGAGGTGCCCTCGCCGTTGTTCGCGCCGTCGGGCTGCGTCTTCCGTACCCGCTGCCCGATGGCGATCGAGCGCTGTGTGCGCGAAATTCCGTTGCTGCGACAAGTCGGCGCCAGCCTGGTAGCCTGCCATCGTGCCGAGGACGTCGTTGACTGAAGGCGCAGGAAATAAGTCGAATGCACGCGCAGGATTAAGTATAAGCTCGGCAAACTTGCGATCCCGGCTTTGATTCTTAAGGGATTCAAGCTGCGCGTCGTGTTACCAGATGGCGACGGACTTATTC
>DATNNU010000221.1:0-9178 GCA_035601675.1 Steroidobacteraceae bacterium
TCGCCCCAGATCACCGGCACGCCTGCCTGGCGCGCGGTACGCACATTCGCCGGATCGAGATCGATCGCCAGGTACTCGAAGCCCTGGGAATCGAGTACCTGCGCGAGGTGGCTACCGACGCGGCCGAAGCCGCAGACGATCACATGCTCGCGCCGCGCCAGCTCCGTGGTGGCGGCCTGCTCGCGCTCGATCGCCGTGGTCGGCGGCCCGTCCTCGCGCAGCACCAGGCGCGCGATGCGCTTGTTGTAACGAATGATCAGCGGGCTCACGATCATGCCGAGCACCACGATGGCGAGCAGCAGCTGGGTCGGACGCGCCGGTATCAGGCCGGGCCCGCGCGCCAGGATCGTCAGCAGCGCGACGCCGAACTCGCCGCCGCCGGCAAGCACCAGTCCGGTGCGCAGGGACTTGAAGCGATCGAACCCGAACACGCGTGTCGTGAGCGCCGACAGCACGGCCTTGGCGACGATCAGCAGCAGCAGCAGAGCCACGATGCGCGGGAAGTCGCCAAACAGCGCCTTCAGATCGAGCAGCATGCCGACCGTGACGAAAAACAATCCCAGCAGCAGCTCGCGAAACGGCCGGATGACAGCGTCAATCTGGTGGCGGTACTCGGTCTCGGCCAGCAGCATGCCGGCCAGGAATGCGCCCAGTGCCATCGACAGTCCCAGCGCCTGGGTGACCCAGGCGGCGGTCAGCACGATCAGTAGCGCCGTGAGCGTGAACAGCTCGCGCAGGCGGCTGTGCGCAATTTCATATAACAGCGGCCGCAGCAGCCAGCGCCCGATCGCCAGCACCGCGACCAGAGCCAGCAGCCCCAGCGCCACCAGGCGCAGCAGCAGCGCCGCACCCGACGCCGACGGTGCCTGAGTCTGCACGGTGGCCAGCGCCAGCAGTGGCACGAATGCCAGGTCCTGAAACAGCAGCACCGCGAATGACAGCCGGCCGTGCGTACGGTTGAGTTCGTCCTGGTCGCCAAGCTGCTGCAGCACGATCGCGGTCGAGCACATCGCCAGCGCTCCGCCGACCACGATCGAGTTCGGCCACGCCACGCCGATGGCGTGAGTCGCGAGCGCACCCGCGGCGCCGACCACGAGGGTCTGCGCGGAGCCGAGACCGAACACCTCGCGTCGCATCGCCACCATGCGCGGAAAGGAGAACTCGAGTCCGAGCGTGAACAGCAGAAATACCACGCCAATCTGCGCGATCGCCTGGGTCTGGGCGCTGTTCGGCAGCACTGCGAACGCAAATGGCCCGAGTACGATGCCGACGATCAGATAACCCAGGATCGCCGGCATGCCGATGCGCCGTGCCAGGGCCAGCACCAGCACCGTAGCGAGCAGGAGTATCAGGACCTGGCTTAGCGACTGTACCGGCACACGGCGACGTTACGGCGCGTGCGCGTTACTTGTCCATCGCCACCGTGGCATCGTAGCGGTCGAAGCCATGAATCGCCCGCCGGTAGGCGTTGAGCACCAGCTCCTGGGCGACCGTGTCGGCGCGCGGTGACAGCAGCATGCGCAGCACCACATCATCGGCCGGTCGCGTCTGATCGTCTGCCAGCAACTGTTCGATGAAACCGGCGAGACGGCAGACGATCTCGTTGACGAAGCGCAGCCGCGCGCCATCGTGCACCTGATCGACGTTCGGTCCGTAGGTGCTGCGCGCCTCGACCGTCAGCTCGTGCAGGAATACAGACAGCAGCCGCGCCTGGTCCACCGGCTGCACTTCGCTGAAATATTCGATTTCGGACTGTAGGTTCACGGCTTCCACGTCAGGTCGTCGGCACGAACTCGATCGGTTTGGTGCTGGTGATCGCCGCCACATCCTTGGCTTCGAAGCGGAACAGCTTCACCCGCGCCACGATCTTGCGCTCGAGGTCAGCATCCTTCAGTTCGCTCGAGACGACGTGGCATTCTGTCACTTCGCCGGACGGGGCGATTGTGAACTCAAGCACAAGTTTGCCCTGCAGATCGGGCATATCGCGCAATGCGCGACCGTAGAGTGCGTAGATCGCACCCTTGTTGCGGTCGAACACCAGCGCGATCTCTTCCTGACTGCGCGACGGCTTGCCGCTGCCGCCCTTGGAGGCCCCGCCCGGCGTGCCGGCGGCGGCAATGCGCGAATTCACCACTGTGGTGTCGTGACCGGTCAGCGAGCCCGCGCCGGTACCAAAGCCGCGGCTGGCGTTAGCGGTGGTGATTCCGGCCGACGCCCCGCCGGCTTTCGAGGCAATCAGCGAGCGTTCGGCATGGCTGTCCTGGCCGACCGCGCCCTGCAGGTTTTTTGTCTGCCCGAGCGGTGTCAGATCGACGATTTGCCGCAGGTCGGCGAGCTCGTCCTGGAACTTGAGCAAACCCGAGTTCTGCGCCTTCTTGCGTGCCTCCGCCGTCTTGTCCACCGGCTTGGGGACCGGCACCGGCTTGCTTTCCGGTTTGGGCTTAGGTTGTTCGACCACCGGCGGCGGCTTGGGCTTTTCCTCCACCATCAGCCGCGCCAGACGCTCCGGGACGGCTTCGCCCGCAGCCTCGCTCAGCTTGGGCAGATGAATGAACGGCAGGATCACTCCGAACAGCAGCAACAGCAGCAAGCCCCCGGTCAGCAGGCGGCGTAGACGGCGTTGATCCTCGGGATCGATCTCCCAAGGCAGGTCGTAGCTACGGAAGTACTCAGGCAGCTGCATGCGCATATTCCTGCATCACGAGGCTTGCAACGCGCCGGGCGGCACCGGCTTGTCTTTCTGAAGTACCGCCAACGAAATTCGGCCGTAGTCAGCGTCGGTACAGGTCCTCATCACTTTCTTCAGCACCTCGTAGGGCAACGCCTTATCGCCCATGACCGTGATCTCACGCTCGGCGAGGTCCTTTTCCGTCACCGCCTGGCCGACTAGCGTCGGACGCTTCAGCGCGTCGTGCAGCGGCGCAATGATGTCGCCTGTGGTGGCTTGAATCTCGGCCACAGTGGCGATGGGCTCGCCCTGCACGTACAGCTCATCCTTGGTCAGCATCACGACCACGGTCTGCCGCGGCTGTTGTTCCGCGATCGACTGCGGAATCTCGATCGCCTTGGCGTTCTGCAGCAGCTCGACATTGGTCGAGTACACCAGCAGGAACGACACCATGACGCTCAAGATATCGATCATCGGAATCAGGTTGAGTTCGGCATCGGCGCGATGGCGCATCTGATGCTGCAACATGCGCTGGGCGCGGTTCGACATGCTCATGCGTGGGCTCCGGTCATCGTTTGGTGGCCGCAGCCGGGGCCGCAGGCGTGCCGCCTGCGGCCATTACCGGCGCATCGCCGATCGAGATGTCGGGAAACAGCTCGTACTGCAGCACGTTGAGTCCCGCGTTGACTTCAAGCACACGGATCCGGTCCATCGTCTGCACGACGGTGTCGTACGGCGTGTCCGGCTCGAGCAGAATGGTGGCATCGGTCTTGTCTGGAAATTTTGACTTCACCTGCTGCAGGTAGGCCGACAGGCCGTCAAAGTCGTGGGCGTTGTCCTTGTTCGGAAACGCAGCCAGCGGCCCCGAGTTACGGTCGCCAACCTGCAGCGTGTCGTTGCGCACGGTCACTTCCAGCTGCAATCCCGGCGGCGGTTCCTTGAACTCCGCATTGGCAGGCGGCAGCTTCAGCTCCAGGATCACGGTGCGCGAGAACACTGCCGTCATCAGCAGAAAGGTCACCAGCACGGTAAAGATGTCGATCATCGACACCAGCATCAGCTGCGAGGGCCGGTGTTGGTGGCGCGTAATTCTGCGAACGCTGTGGGCCCGGCGCATGGTCTGGCTCTACGTCGCTTGACAGGCGCGGCCGTTCAGGCCGCTGCCGGAGTCGGCTGCGGCCGCTCGGTCACGGCATTGAGAAACTTTACCGAGGCCATCTCCAGGCTGTCGATCAGCTCGGTGGTCTTGGTCTGCAGCACCGCGTGGATCAGCAACAGCGGCACCGCGGTCATGAGTCCGAACGCGGTGCAGTTCATCGCCACCGAGATGCTGGCCGAGAGCAGATTGGCCTTTTCCGCCGGATTGACCGTCGCCACCGCGGCAAAGGCGTTGATCAGGCCGATCACCGTGCCGAGCAGGCCGAGCAGTGTTGCGATGTTGGCAAAGGTTGCGATGTAGTGCGTGCGCTTCTCGAGCCGCGGCATGATATCCATCAGGCTCTCTTCCATCGCCTTCTCGATATCCTCGCGGCGGCGCGCGGAGGAGATGCGCGCCAGACCGTAGCTCAGGATCTGGCCGATCGCCGCGCCCGACTTGGAGGTCAGCTGCACCGCCTGGCGGAAATTACCCTGCGCCAGTAATGGTGAAATCTCGTTCCAGAGCGTGCGATTGCCCACCGCCGTGACCGTGAGATAAATCCAGCGTTCGATCGCGATCGCAAGACCCACCACGAGCACCACGGCGATCGGATACATCATCCACCCGCCGCCCTGGAAAAACCGGACTATGTGACTGAACATACTCATCTACTCCCGTGCCAATCCGCCATGGTCTACTTAAGATGGTCAAACTAAAGTGACGTAAACACTCGATACCGCGACCTACTTCTCATCCTTGGGTGTTGGCGCCGCCGCGCCTTCGCCGGCGGCTCCAGGCTGTGACTTGACCGACTCTGGCTCGCCCGCTAGCGCGGCGTAATAGCGGTTCTGTCGGCGGAAGACGTCGCGGTCCACCGGGGTCAGCGCCTCATCGAGCAGGCTGTTGAGGGGCCGACCGGTGAATTCACCCGGGTCCGCCTTGCGCCACGGCACCACGTACATCACCTTGGGCAGCTCGCGATTGCCGCTGATCCGGGTGGTGTCGAGCTCGATACGGTCGCTCGACTTTGTGGCCCTGAGCGGCGCGCCCGACGCCGCCGCGGCGGGACTGGCGGCGGGGGCAGCGGGCGCCGGCTTGGCAGCTGTCGGCGCAGGCTTGGCCGAGCGCGGCTCGCTGGGTTTGCCGTTGCGATTGATAGCGGCTGGGCTCGCGCCGCTAGCAGCGGGCAGCGCGCTGGGCGGGCCGGCGGTGACGGGCGCGGCTGCAGCCGAGGTCTGGACGGCGGGCTGCAGATCCTGCTGGGCGCGGACCGCATAGGCCACGAATGCCAGGCATAGCGCGGCCATGGCGGGGCTGAGTGCTCTCATGTAGGACCTCCGTGATCGGCCGCCGCCGCGGTGTCGCGCGCGCCGGGATCGGGGGCAGCGTTCGGCGTCGGCACCACCGGCGGCTTGACCCCGGTGCGTGCCCGCAGCTCGGCGATCCACGCGCTCACCGGTTTGTCCTCGGCGCTCAGCGCCTTGTAGCGCTCCATCTCGGGCAGTGCCGCGGCCGGATCGCCAAGGTACAGATCGAGCAATACACCCAGATTTCGATGGGCCGGCGCGTAGCCGGCATCCGCCGCCAGCGCGCGCTCATAGGCAGCGCGCGCGTCGCTGAACTTGCCTTCGCGCCGCAGCGTCACGCCCAGCTCGCTCCATGCCGCGGCATTGGCGGCGTCGAGCGTGGTCGCCCGCCGCAGCGCCGCTTCCGAATCCCCCAGTTTGCCTTCACGACGGGCCAGCAGGCCCAGATCGATCGCCGGGGCGGCGAACCCGGGGTGTTGCAGCTCGAACTGCTTGAGTTCCAATTCGGCATCGGCGTGCTTGCCGGCGATGGCCAGATCGGTCACGCGATGAAAATCATCTACGGCCGCGGCGGTCGGCCCCGCACCGGCGGCGCGGGGGCTGCCGGCCGGCGCAGCCAGCGTCACCGCCCAGCCCGGGCTCAGCTCGGTCTTACCATAACGCGCCGGCTTGAGTTCGGCCAATGCCGTGAAGCTGTTGCGCACCGAGTCGTCGTAGACCCCATCCTGCACCCGCTTCACGTTGATCTCGTGAATCGCGATCGCCTGCTCCTCGAACGGAAACGACTGTTCGTCGAGCAGTGCGTTGTACTGCTCCAGTGCGTCGCCCGAGAGCTTCTTCGGCCGCTCAGACGTCATCAGATCATGCGCCAGCGTGCGATAGAGCTCGGCGGTCTCGTAGGTGGCGGCGGTGGTGGTCTCCGCCACCTGGTATGCCGCGACCTCCTTGTAGGCCTGCACCGCCGCATCCAGCGATTTCCTCTTCGCCACCAGACTCTGCTTCAGCGGCGCCACCAGTTTGATGCTGCGAAACTGATCGCGGGTGGGCGTAGCCAGCGCCAGCTGCGCCTTTGAGGCGAGGTATTTGGTGCGATCGGTGCGCGCCGCGCCCGCGCTCGCGTCGGCCTTCACGATCTCACGCTGCCAGTAGCGCTGCCGCTCCAGCTCGCCGTTCTTGGCCGCAATTTCCATGAGCCGCTGGCGCGCTTCGATCGCGTCGGGCACCGGCGTCGGATACTCCTTGACCAGCCGCTCCAGCATCACCACGCTGCGGGCCGTGTTGCCGGACTGCTGATACAGGTCCGCGGCCTTGCTCAGCGCCTCGTGCACCACCGCGCGGTCCTCGTGCGTATTGGCGGCGATGTGCTCGAATTCATCGGCCGCCGGACCCGGACGGCCGGCCGCGACGTAGGCCACGGCGAGCTTGCGGCCGACATCGGCGCTGTACTCGCCCTTCGGATAGTCGCGCCGATAGGCCGCGAGCACCTCGATCGCGCGATTCCACTGCTGCGCGTTGAACAGTGCAGCCGCGGCATCGTATTGCGAGGTCGCGATCACCTTCGAGCCGGGCGCCACGCGCGCCACGCGCAGGAAGTCCTCGGCCGCGCCGGCCTGATCGCCGGCAGTGCGCTTGCTCTCGCCCTGCTTGTAGACCGCGGCGGCCAGCCGCTCGGTGATATCGCCGCGCTCCGGATCATTGGCGGCCGCGACCGCCAGCGCGTGCGTGAACGCGTTCTCGGCCTGCGGAAAGTCACCCTGATTGAAACTCACCTGGCCGATGATGGTCCAGGCGATGCGCTGCTTGGCGGCGTCGACACTCGGCGTTCGCGCCAGCAGCGCCCGGGCGCTCTGCGCCGCCTGCGCCTGATCGCCGGCCGCGTACAGGTCCTGCGCCGCGCGCGTCAGCACCACCGGGCTCTCGGAGTGCTCTGGAAACGTCTGCGCGAATCGCAGCGCCGAGGCAATCGAGCGCTGATGCGCGGCAGCTCGCGACTCGGGCGCCAGCCCATCCTCATTCTTCTGATCGGCCACCAGCGCCGCGTAGGCCGCCTCGGCGGAACGCGAGCTGTTCGGATAGTCGTAGGCCGTATGCTGGTATTCAGTCGCAGCGTCCGCGTATTGCTTGCTCTCGAACAGCACATCGGCGAGCAGGTAATTGGTCGCGGCCGAATCCGGATCGCCCGGGAATGAACTCAGGTAGACGCGATACCAGTGCGCCGCGCCGGCGTAGTCCTCGGCCTTTTTGCTCTTCTGCCCGCGGGCGTGATAGTACTGCGCGACGTCCTTGAGATCGGTCTTGAGTTCCTCGACCACCTGCGGATAGGCGCGCCGTTCGCGGCCCTTCCAGAACGCAGCATCGAAGCCGTAACGCTGCACATACTCGAGCTTGCCGTCGAGCATCAGGTCGGCGAAACCGCCCTTGCGGTAGGCCTCGATCGCCGCGTTGGTCAGTACCGGCGCGTGCTCGTCGACCGGATCGCGGCTGACAAAGGCCCGATAGGTCGCAGCCGCGTCCTGATAGCGCTGCTTCTCGACGTACAGATCTCCAAGGCGCGAATACAGCAGGTAGGCGTAGGGCATCTGTGCCCGCTGGCCGGCGAATTCATCGACCGATTTGGCGCCATCCAGGTAGGCGAAGGCGATGCTCATGACACGCAGCGTATCGTCCACCAGTTCGCGATCGGCACGGCCGAGCGCATTCCAATCGCGCATGTGGGCGCCATCTTTCGGGTCGATCAGCATCAGATCCAGCAGATCGCCGAATGATTTCAGGCTGTCCTCATTCTGGCCCTCCTTGAACAGCGACCAGCCATGCTTGTAGAGGCTCTGGGCGTAAAAATTCGAGCTGCTGCGCCCATGCGCCAGCACCGCCTCGTAGGCATGCTGCGCGTCGGCATAGCGACGGTTGGAAAACAGCAGCTCGCCGCGGCGAAACTGCACCTCGGCGATATCGCGGCTCTGCGGATAGCGCGCGACGATGCTATCCAGGGTCGCCAGCGCCTGATCGCTCTGCCCGGTGGTCTCATAAGCGCGCGCCAGCTGATAGAGCACCTGATCGTTGCGCGGATAATTCGGATAGGCCTTGAGCAGCGTTCCAAAGAGGCGGATTGCCTCGGCACCCTGCATGTCGAGTTGCGTCACCTCGCTGGCCATGCGTTCGAGTTCACCCGACTCGAGATTCAAATCGCCAAGCCGGCGCAGCGCCTCGGCCCGCTGCTTTGGGTCGGTATTGTGCAGATTGAGAAACTGGCGGTAATTCTCCATCGCCTTGGCAGCCCCGCCGGCAGGCATCGTGTTCGGCTGTACCGGAACCGATTTGGAATTCAGATCACCGATGGTCGGCGCCGGCTTGGCCGGCGGCGCCGCCTGCGCGGCGGACATCGCCGCCGCGCACAGCAGCGCTACGGATGGCCACAGCAGCCTTGAGCGCAAGCGCAGCGTCATCGCTGCTCCGGTGCCGGTGCGGGCGCGGTGGCGCCCGTGCCGGGGGCGCCATCGGCCTGGTCGGCCGCTCGGTCATAGATATCCGCCAGCGCAAAGCGTGCCTGCACCGCGTAGGCCGCGAGCCGCTCTTTCTGTGCGGTCAGCTCGGTTGCGGCCACGTTCTGCAGATAGGCGCTCTGCTGCCCCGCGGTGTCCGCGAGCCGCTCACGCACCGCTTTGATGCGTCCGGCGAGGGCCGCGATGCGCTCGGCGAAGTCACCGGTATTGGTCGGCACTATCGCACGGGCCTTCTGCACCAGTACCCAACGGTTCTGCAATTCCTCCAGCGCCGCGCCCACTTCGCGCAGCGCACGTCGCTGCTCGTAGCTGCGCTCCTTGAATGCGACGTCGAGCCGCCAATACAGCACGCCCTTGATCAGGCTCAGCTTGTCGGTCGCCGCATCGCGCTCCAGGCCCGGTGGCAGCGCTGCGGCCTGCTCTTCCAGCGTCGCGATGCGCGCCCACTGCGCGCGCTCCTCGGCCGTACCGAGCGCCGCGACGTCATTACCGGTCTCGATGGCATTGAGCCGCGAGTCGACCGCGGCACGCGCGGCGCGCAGCCGTGTCGGCGCGTCGGTGGCCA
>DATNNU010000222.1:0-4248 GCA_035601675.1 Steroidobacteraceae bacterium
CACGGTGGCGGGGCTTTTTCGGGCAAGGACCCGTCAAAGGTCGATCGCTCGGCGGCCTACGCGGCGCGCTACGTCGCCAAGAACATCGTCGCTGCCGGGCTGGCCGAGCGTTGCGAGGTGCAGGTGTCGTATGCCATCGGCGTCGCCGAGCCGACCTCGATCATGGTCGACAGCTTCGGCACCAGCGAACTGTCGCGCGAGGAGCTCACAGCGCTGGTGCGCCGGCATTTCGATCTGACGCCCTATGGCCTGCGGGAAATGCTCGATCTGGCGCGGCCGATCTACCAGAAGACCGCCGCCTACGGCCATTTCGGCCGCAAGGAACCCGAATTCTCCTGGGAACACACCGACAAGGCTGAGGTGCTGGCGGCGGATGCGCGACGCCGCGGTCGTGGCCGGGTGCGCGTGGCCTGAGCCGACCAGCTTATTCTTGACGTTGCCGCCCATGCGGCAACCCGGTGCCTGAGGAGCGCTGCGACAGGGGAGAAGCCTTGAGGCTTCTCAAGACCTGCCAGGCTCAGGCTACCGGCACTAAGTCAACGGCGCTCGACAACCTTGGACTGAAAGGCGGAGCCACCATGACTGCTACTGCGCGTTCTATTGCACCCGACGCTTCGATGAAGGATTTTCGCGTCGCCGATCTGTCGCTGGCCGACTGGGGTCGCAAGGAAATTGCGATCGCCGAGACCGAGATGCCCGGACTGATGGCGATACGCGAGGAATTCGTGCCGACCCAGCCGTTGCGCGGTGCCCGCATCGCCGGCTCGTTGCACATGACGATCCAGACGGCGGTGCTGATCGAGACGCTGCAAGCCCTCGGCGCACAGGTGCGCTGGGCTTCATGCAACATTTTCTCGACCCAGGATCATGCCGCCGCCGCGATCGCGGCCCACGGCACCGGCGTATTCGCCTACAAGGGCGAAACCCTGGCCGAGTATTGGCAATTCTCCCATCGCATTTTCGAATGGCCGGATGACGCCCACGCCAACATGATCCTGGATGACGGCGGCGATGCCACGCTGCTGTTGCATCTGGGTGCGCGCGCCGAGCGCGACAGCACGGTGATTTCCAAGCCCTCAAGCGAGGAGGAAACCGCGCTGTTCGACAGTATCCGTGACACGCTCAAGCGCGATCCGAAGTGGTACTCCAAGCGGCTGGCGGCGATCCGCGGGGTGTCCGAGGAGACCACGACCGGCGTCAAGCGGCTCTACCAGATGGCGCGCGACGGCATGCTCGCCTTCCCGGCGATCAACGTCAACGACTCGGTCACCAAGTCCAAGTTCGACAATCTGTATGGCTGCCGCGAATCGCTGGTCGATGGCATCAAGCGCGCGACCGACGTCATGATCGCGGGCAAGATAGCGGTGGTCTGCGGCTACGGCGATGTCGGCAAGGGTTGCGCGCAGGCGCTGCGCGCGCTGTCGGCCCAGGTCTGGGTCACCGAGATCGACCCGATCTGCGCGCTGCAGGCGGCGATGGAAGGCTACCGCGTCGTGACTATGGACTATGCGGCCGATAAGGCCGACATCTTCGTCTCGGCGACCGGCAATTTTCACGTGATCACGCACGATCACATGCGGCGCATGAAGAATCAGGCGATCGTCTGCAACATCGGGCACTTCGACAACGAGATCGACGTCGCCTCGCTCAAGCAGTACCGCTGGGAGAGCATCAAGCCGCAGGTCGATCACATCATCTATCCCGACGGCAAGCGCATCATCCTGCTGGCCGAGGGTCGCCTGGTTAACCTTGGGTGCGGTACCGGACATCCGAGCTATGTCATGTCGTCCTCATTCGCCAACCAGGTGCTGGCACAGATCGAGCTGTGGAGCAACCACTCCAATTACCCCATCGGTGTTCACATCCTGCCCAAGCAGCTCGATGAGAAGGTAGCGCGTCTGCAGCTCGCCAAGCTCAATGCCGAGCTGAGCGTGCTGACGGACCAGCAGGCCCGCTATATCGACGTCGCGGTAGCTGGCCCGTACAAGAGCGAACACTACCGCTATTAAAGCTCACGCCGGCTCACACTGTCGGTGATTTCCGACAGTATGAGCCGGCGCTATCGGCGCCACGCGCTGCCGCCGCGCTTGCGGCTGCGCGCGTCGGGTCCAACAGCTGGCGGCTTTTAACATCTGCTCGCAAGTGCACGCGCGATCTGAGCGCTGCGTCACTTCGCCGGCGGCCACGGATTTCTCGACGTTTGAAGCGCATCACTCGCCCACGGGCGACAACGCGTACCATTAGCGCATGGACGCCGCCGTACGCCTGCTGCAGTTTTCCGACCCGCATTTGTTCGCCAGCCCGCAGGGCACTTTGCGTGGCGTGCAGACGCTGGCCTCGATGCAACGTGTGCTCGCGCACGCCGGCCGCCGCCGGCTCAACATCGATGCGCTGGTGTGCACCGGCGATATCGTCAACGACCAGCCCGAGGGCTACGCGCACTTCGCGCGCGAGCTGGCCGCCTTCGGCAAGCCGGTGTACTGCATTCCGGGCAATCACGATGATCCGGTGCGCCTGCGCAGCGCCCTCTCGCGCCCGCCGTTTCAGGTCGGCGGCTATGCCGATCTGGGTGCCTGGCGCATCGTGCTGGTCGACAGCTGCCAGCCGGGTCGGGCGCGAGGCGGCGTCAGTGCGGCCGAGCTTGCCGCGCTGGATGCGGCGCTGCGCGGCTGCGAGGGCTACGCCATGGTGTTCGTGCATCATCATCCGGTTGCCATGTCCAGCCGCTGGCTCGATGCCGTGGACATCGAAAACGCGGACGATTTCTTTCGCGTGCTCGACGCACATCCGCAGCTGCGCGCCGTCAGTTGGGGTCACGTGCACCAATGCTTCGATTCCCGCCGGCGTGGCGTACGCCTGCTGGCCACCCCGTCGACCTGCGCCCAGTTCCTGCCACAGGCGAATGAATTCGCCGTCGACGCCCGCCCGCCCGCCTATCGACGCCTGACGCTGCAGGCGGACGGCACGCTCGAAACCGAGGTGGTGTGGGTGGATGAGGCCGCAGCAGCGCTCGGCGGCGCCTCGGGCGCGTCCGCCTAGACCCGGCCGGTCTCGATCAGTGGCGCCAGCATCCCCAGGCGCACATTGGGATCGTCGATCTCCAGCAGACGCTGCTGCCAGGGCGCTTCCAGCGGCAGAAACTCCGCCAGTCGGTGGCTCACCCAGGACGCGTCTTCGTAGTTCGGCTCGATGAAGCGGCCGATGCTGGCCAGGCGCGCCATGACCTTGCGCAGTACGCTCACCAGCGGCTGGAACTGCGGGTCCAGCGGAGTCAGCGGCGCATCCTGCATCCATTCAATGGTGGCGCGATTCAGCCCGTCGGCCTGCTGACGGCGCTGCTGCACGCGAAAGCGCCGTTCGCCGCGGCACAGCAGCCCCAGCAATCCGTCCGGCTGGGTCTGGAAATCCACGATCCGCGCCGCGGTGCCGACCTCGGCGATGTTGACCACGGCGCTGGTGTCGTTGCCGTCGACGATCAACACCACCCCGAACATCGCATCCTGTCGCATGCAGCCGCCGACCATGTCAACGTAGCGCGACTCGAAGATGCGCAGCGGCAGCAGTCCGCCCGGAAACAGCACGGTGTTGAGCGGAAACAGCGCGATGTCGTCCATGTCGGGGCGGCTCGCGTCACTGCGCGCTGCGGCTCCGGTGCGCGCCGGCGCCGCTGCGCACAGTTAGCGCCTCGAGCAGCCGCGTAGGCAGGCCGCCGAAGCCGCCGTTGCTCATGATCAGTGCGTGATCGCCGGCGACCAGATCGAGCGTCAGCGCCGTCACCAGCGCGTCCAGATCCTCGACCACGTGGGCGCGCTTGCCCAGCGGCGCCAGCGCAGCGCGCACGTCCCAGCCCAGACCCGGTGGCGCATACAGCCAGACCTCGTCGGCGGCGCCGAGCGACTGCGACAACGCCGCCTGATGCACGCCCAGGCGCATGGTCTGCGAGCGCGGCTCGAGCACCGCCACGATGCGTTCGCGCCCTACGCTTCGCCGCAGACCGTCGAGCGTGGTGGCGATTGCGGTCGGATGATGCGCAAAGTCGTCGTAGACCTTGACCCCCGCCGCCTCGCCGCGCAGCTGCATGCGCCGGGCGACGCCGCGGAAGCGCCGCAACGCCTCGATGCCGCGCTCGATCGGTACCCCGGCGTGGCGGGCAGCCGCGAGTGCGGCCAGCGCGTTGTCGACGTTATGCGCGCCGATCTGGTTCCACTGCAGCTCACCGCAGTCGCGGCCCTCATACAGCACCTGGAA
>DATNNU010000223.1:0-3052 GCA_035601675.1 Steroidobacteraceae bacterium
GTTGGTCACGGCCTCGTGAAAACTGCCGCGGTTACGAAACGACCAGATATAGAGTTTGAGCGCCTTGAGTTCGATGCACAGCCGATCGGGCACGTACTCGAGTTCGAGCGTCGCGAAATCCGGCTGACCTGTCTTCGGGCACAGACAGGTGAACTCCGGAATGCTCATGCGTATCGTGTAGTCCTGCCCAGGGGCTGGATTGGGGAAGGTCTCGATCTCGCTGGCGGGCTGCGTCGGCATCGGAGTGAATAAACTGCGTCGAAAGCGGCGCCCGGATAATTTACACTAGCCGCGCGCCAGCTCGCGAACATTAGTCACAGCAACACCATGGGTACTCCGGGACTTTAATGCGGCTCAATAAAGTCAGGCTTGCCGGATTCAAATCTTTTGTCGATCCAACCTCGGTGCATCTGCCGGGAAACCTGATCGGTGTGGTCGGTCCCAACGGCTGCGGCAAGTCCAACATCATCGACGCGGTACGTTGGGTCATGGGCGAGCTGTCGGCCCGGCACCTTCGCGGCGATTCGATGAGCGACGTGGTGTTCAACGGCTCTAGCGCGCGCAAGCCGGTCGGCACGGCCGCGGTCGAACTGGTGTTCGACAACAGCGACGGCAAGATCGGCGGGGCTTATGCGAGCTACAACGAGGTCTCGCTCAAGCGCACGGTATCGCGCGACGGCAGCTCGGCGTATTTCATCAACGGCGGACGCTGCCGCCGCAAGGACATCACGCAGCTGTTTCTGGGCACCGGGCTGGGCTCGCGCAGCTACGCCATCATCGAACAGGGCATGATCTCGCGCGTGATCGAGGCGCGGCATGACGACATGCGCCTGTTCATAGAAGAGGCCGCCGGGGTGTCTCTCTACAAGGAGCGCCGCCGCGAGACCGAGATGCGCATGGCCGATACGCGCGAGAATCTCTCGCGGCTGCAGGATCTGCGCGACGAGATCGACAAGCAGATCCGGCACCTGCAGCGCCAGGCCAACATTGCTCGGCGCTACCAGGAACTCAAAGCGCAGCAGCGCCTGTTGACCGCTGAGCTGCTGGCGCTGCGGCTGCGCGAGCTCGACAGCGGCGCCGCGGTGCAGGGCAGTGCGGTACGCGAGTGCGAACTCGACATGCAGCAGTCGCTCGCCGAGCAGCGCTCGGCCGAGGCGGCGATCGAGAAGCAGCGTGATTTCCAGGTCGAACTCAGCGCGGCGGCGGCGCTGGTGCAGGGTCGCTACTACGAGCTCGGCGCGGAAGTGACACGGACCGAGGAGAACATCCGCTATACGCGCGAGCTGCGCGAGCGGGGGCGCACTGACCTGTCGCAGGTCAAGGTCAATCTCGACGCCATTGCGCAGCAGATCGTGCACGACGAACAGCAGCTGTCGGCGCTGCGTACCGAAATCGCGCAACTCGAGCCCCTGGTCGAGACGCGGCGCGCGAGCGAGCAGCTCGCCAGCGGCGCGCTCGCCGAGGCGGAGGCCCAGCTGGCCGCCTGGCAGCAGCACTGGGAGAGCTTCAACCGCGAACTCGGCGCCGCCGGACAGAGCGCGCAGGTCGAGTCGGCGCGTATCGAACAGCTGGAAAGCCAGCGCCAGCGTTTACAGGCGCAGGCCGACCGGCTGAGCCTCGAGCTCAAAGCACTGAGCTCGCAGCAGGCCGAGGCGCCGATTGACGGGCTCAGCGAACGCGAGGCGGCCGCACGCTCGCTCGCCGATACGCTGGCGCGCGAACTGGAGCTCGCCGTGGCGCAGGTGCAGACGCTGCGCACGACGCAGCAGAGCACCGATGGCAGACTCGAAGCACTGCGCCAGGAGCGCGAGGGCGCGCGCGCCGAACTGATGTCGCTCGAAGCCTTGCAGAAGGCGGCGCTGCGGGAGAAGAACCCGCGCGCGGGCGCGTGGCTGTCTGGGCTCGCCAATAGCGCCACCCAGCCGCGGCTGGCGGAAACGCTCGACGTGGACGCCGGCTGGGAACGGGCGGTCGAGACGGTGCTGGGCGATTACCTTGAGGCCGTTGGCGTGAACGCGCTCGAGCAGCTCCAATCATCGCTGCCGGGTCTGGATGGCGGCAGCGTGACGTTTTTCGAGCACGCGCATGCCGGCGCGGCCGGGCGCGCCGGCACGCTGGCAGCGCAGGTACGCGGACCGCAGGCGGTGCGCTCGCTGCTGCAACCGGTGCATACCGCGCCGTCGCTGGCCGCGGCATTGCGGCAGCGCTCGCAGCTGGCGGACGGCGAATCGCAGATCACCAATGCCGGGGAATGGGTCGGCCGCGACTGGTTGCGGGTCAATCGCGGCGGTGACGTGCACGCCGGCGTGCTGGAACGCGAACAGCGCCTGAAATTGCTGCGCGAGCGCTGCGCCGCCGCCGATGAGCGGGTGCGGGGCCTGGAGCAGGAGGTGGTATCGCTGCGTGCGCAGCTGAGCGTATCCGAGCAGCACCGCGATGCCACGCAGGCGCGTATTCAGAGCGTGCATCGCGAGCACGCCGAGCTGCGTGGCCGGCTGGAAGCACTCAAGGCAAGGCTGGAAGAGGCGGCATTGCGCCGCGCGCGCATCGAGGCCGAGCAGGCCGAGGTCGCGCTCGACATGACGAGCGCGCAGGACAGCCTGGCGCGCGCGCGCGCCGCTCACGATGAGGCAACCGAAACGCTGGCCACGCTCGATGACCAGCAGCTGGCACTCGAGCGTGAACGCGAACTCAAGCGCGAGGCGGCCGCGCGGGCACGCGAGCAGGCGCAGGCCGCGCAGCGTGATCTGCATGACAACCAGATAAGTCTCGAGAGCCGGCGCTCGGCGCAGGGCTCGATGGTGGGCGCACTCGCACGGCTGCTGGAGCAGCGCCGCGCGCTGCAGGCGCAGGCCGAGAGTCTCGAGCGCACGCTGGCCGACGGCGATGCGCCGGTGGCAGAACTGGAATTGCGGCTGCAGGAGCATCTGGCGCGGCGGCTTCAAGTCGAGGCCGAGCTCGCCAGCGCGCGACGGCAGCTGGAGGACTGCGATTGCGAGCTGCGCTCGCTCGAGCAACGGCGGATGTCGGCGGAACAACGCGTCACGGCGGC
>DATNNU010000224.1:0-6790 GCA_035601675.1 Steroidobacteraceae bacterium
CGGTGTCTCGGGAGACGGTGACACGCTGTCGATCGGGCTGGGGCAGTTCTGTCATGCGATCCGGCGCAATCTGAACATGGTCTACGTGATCGAGAACAATGGCGTCTATGGGCTGACCAAGGGCCAGTTCTCGGCCTCAGCCGACGTCGGTAGCACCGCGAAGAAAGGCGAGGTCAACAACCAGCCGCCGATCGATCCGGTGCAGCTCGCGATCACGCTCGGAGTCTCGTTCGTCGCGCGCAGTTTCTCCGGCGATAAGGCGCAACTGGTACCGCTGCTGCAGGCCGCGATGCATCACCAGGGATTCTCGCTGATCGATGTAATCTCGCCGTGTGTCACCTTCAACGATCATGAAGGCTCGACCCGCAGCTACGCCTATACGCGCGAGCACTACGAGGAAGTGGTGCACACCGACTTCGTGCCGCCGGCGAGCGAGATTGCGGTCGACTACGCGCCCGGGGAGACGCTGGCGGTGAGCATGCACGATGGCAGCCGCGTACTGCTCAGAAAGGTCGAGGCGCAGTACGACGCGACCGACCGGGCGGTAGCGCTGCAGACTATTCAGCAGCGGCTCAAGCACGGCGAGTACCTGACCGGACTGCTGTACATCGGCAGCGATCAACCCGAACTGCACGCGCTCAATGCCACACCCGATCTGCCACTAAACCAGATTCCCTACGCCAAGCTCAATCCTGGCCCGCAGGCGCTGGCGAAGACGCTGGCGAAATTTCGCTGATCAAGTGGCTGGCCCTGAGTGCCGTCGTCGTGGCGCTGCTGGCCACGGCCGCCTACCTCGTACACACACGGGCCCCGCGCAGCGAGGACACGACGCAATTCGGGCGCGTGCGCATCTACCCGTCGTGGCTGCACTCCAAGGGATTCATCTACCTGTTCTCGGACGCGCGCGGCTGGAGCAAGCCGGAAGAGGAGGCGGCGCGCGAATTCGCGCGTGAGGGTCAGCTGGTGGTCGGCATCGATACACCGCAGTTCCTTGATTGGGCCAACAGGACGCCGGCTGATTGCCTCTACCTGCCGGGGCTGCTCGAGGACTACGGCCGCGCGCTGCAGCGCGCGACGGACAATGCTCAGTATCTGGCCCCGGTGCTGCTCGGTTACGACCTGGGCGCCACGCTGGTCTACATGGCGCAGCTGCAGGCGCCGCCGCTGGCCTTCAGCGCCGCGGTCGCGATCGATCCGCAGAAGCAGATCGGATTGCGACGGCCATTCTGCGATCACCCGGCCGCAGCCGCTGCCGCCATCGGCACCGGACAGATCATCAGGCCGGAGCGGCTCGGACCGAATGTTCCGGCCCGGGTGCTGCTCGACGGCGTGGCGAGCGCCGGCGAGCGGGGATTTGTCATGGGAATTCCCGGCAACACCCCAGGGGCGGTCATGGCTGGCGCCACGCTGCGTGGCTCCTACCAGGCGGCGCTGGCGAGCATCGATGCCGAGCGCAGTCGTAACGGCGTCGGCGACCTGCCACTGGCGGAAGTTGCCGCGCCGGACCCGCAGCGTCCCGCGTTTGCGATCATTTATTCGGGCGATGGCGGCTGGCGCGATCTGGACCGAAGTCTGGCTGCGGTGCTCGCCTCCAAGGGCATGAGCGTCATTGGCGTCGACGTACTGCGCTATTACTGGAAACAGAAATCCCCGTCGGTGGCTGCGAACGACCTGGCGCGCATCATTCGCTACTACCAGCAGCGCTGGCAGCGGCAGAAAGTCGTGCTGATAGGTTTCTCATTCGGTGCCGATGTGCTGCCGTTCCTGGTCAGCCGTCTGCCGGCCGACCTTTCGGCCGACGTCAGCCTGTTGTCGCTGTTATCGCCCGAGCGCCGTACCGCCTTCGAAGTCGAGACCACCGGCTGGTTGGGCGTGCACAATAGCGCCGGCATGCCGATCGCGCCTGAACTTAAGAAACTGTCGGCGATTCATCTGCAATGCATCTACGGCAAGGATGATGCCGCCGATAGCCTGTGCACCACCAGCGCCGCCGGCGCGTCCGGCGCCATGATACTGGCCAGGAGCGGCGGGCATCACTTTGACCAGAACTACAGCGAGCTCGCCGACCAGATCCTGGCGGCGGTGCCATGATCATCAGCGTACAGCCGTCGCACATTGACGACGCATTTTGACAACGCAGATTAACAACCATGAACAAATGGTGACATCGCGGAACTTCGCGACCTGCGTCCCGTCAGTCGAAGAGCACTTCAGGCATTCATGGGCGCATTCAATGGAGGTCCAGGTGAACCGACCTTATCTGCTGGCGCAGCAACCCAGCGCGCTTGCCGCTCTGTCACCGCGCTCACGACCGCATCAGCCACGGCTCAGGCCCAGCGAACCGGCGGTGCGAGCCATGAACGATTTCCTGGAAGATCCGCCGTGCACGGTGACCGAAGATGCTGGCCTGGAAGAAGTCGTCGATCAGATGTTCCGACTCGGCGTGCGCGCCTTCCTGGTGGTGCACGATCGTTCGGTCATCG
The DNA here is from genome assembly GCA_035601675.1 of Steroidobacteraceae bacterium. Lineage (GTDB taxonomy): Bacteria > Pseudomonadota > Gammaproteobacteria > Steroidobacterales > Steroidobacteraceae > FEN-1191. The sequence continues at coordinate 2,484 of DATNNU010000224.1, forward strand.
GTTTGATCACCGCCGAAGATGCCAGCGACGCCCGCCGCGCGCAGCAGCGGTGCGGTGCTGCCGGCCGCGACCTGCGCGCCGCCGACGTGATGACGCCTTCGCTCGACGTGCCGGCCATCGACTGGCAGACCCTGCAGGACTCGCGGATCAGCGATCTGACCGAGATCTTCGAAGGCACTGGCGTCAGGTACCTGGTCGTGCTGCAGACCGAGACCGCGACCTGGAGCACGGTACGCGGGCTGATTCACCGCCAGCGGCTCGAGCGCCGGCTCCGGCGGGGCTAGAAGCGCGAGCAGTGCCGGCAGCTGCTGGCGCGCTCAGGCGCAAAGCGATTATTGTTGATGCATGACGATTCTGGGAACTCCGCGCTCTGCGTCGGCGACGCGCGTCATGCTGCTGGGTGCGGGCGAGCTCGGCAAGGAAGTCGCGATCGAGCTGCAGCGTTTCGGCTGCGAGGTGATCGCCGTGGACCGTTACGCCAATGCGCCGGCGATGCAGGTCGCCCAGCATGCCCATGTGATCGATATGCTCGACGGCGCAGCGCTGCGCGCGCTGGTAGAGCGCGAACGGCCGCGGCTCATCGTGCCGGAGATCGAGGCCATTGCGACGCCGATGCTGCTGCAGCTCGAGGCCGAAGGCTATGGCGTGATTCCAACCGCGCGAGCGGCACGCCTGACCATGGATCGCGAGGGCATTCGCCGTCTGGCTGCAGAGGAGCTCAAGCTCGCGACCTCGCCGTATCGATTCGCCGGCACCGAGCAGGAATACCGCGCAGCGATCGCCGAACTCGGGTTACCGTGTGTCATCAAGCCGGTGATGAGTTCCTCGGGCAAGGGCCAGAGCCTGGTGCGCGCCGAGTCCGAGATCGATGCCGCGTGGCGCCACGCACAGCGCGGCGGCCGCGCCGGCGCCGGTCGCGTGATCGTCGAAGGCTTTGTGCGCTTCGACTATGAAATCACGCTGCTGACGATCCGGCACGTCGGCGGCACCAGCTTCTGTGAGCCCATCGGTCACCTGCAGATCGATGGCGACTACCGCGAATCCTGGCAGCCGCAGCCGATGACGGCGCAGGCGCTGGAGCGCTCGCAGCACATCGCCGCGGCGATTACGGCCAATCTCGGCGGCAGCGGACTGTTCGGCGTGGAGCTGTTCATCGCCGGCGATGAGGTCTATTTCAGCGAGGTCTCACCTCGACCGCACGATACCGGACTGGTCACATTGATCTCGCAGGACCTGTCCGAGTTCGCGCTGCATGCACGGGCCATCCTCGGGTTGCCGATCCCGGTGATTCGCCAGCGCGGCGCGGCAGCTTCCTGCGCGCTGCTGGTCGACGGCAACTCGACCAGCATCCGCTATACCGATGTCGATCGGGCACTGGCTGCTCCGGATACCGCGTTGCGGCTGTTCGGCAAGCCGGAAGTGCGCGGTCACCGCCGCATGGGGGTATCGCTGGCATTGGGGGCAACGGTCGATGAGGCGCGCGCCAAGGCGCGCGCCATGACGGACATCCTGCGCGCCGGCGTTCGGCTCGACTAGACCCGCCGTGCCGGAGCTGCCGGACATCACGCTCTACCTGGAGGCGCTCGGCGATCGAATCGTCGGCCAGCAGCTCAAGGGCGTCACGCTGATCCATCCGTTTCTGCTGCGTACCGCGACGCCGCCGCTTGCGAGCGTGGCCGGACGGCGCGTCGAGCAGCTGCGCCGCGTCGGCAAGCGTATCGCCATCGGACTTGCGGGCCAGCTGTGGCTGGTGCTGCACCTGATGATCGCCGGCCGCCTGCATTGGTATGCCAGTGGCCAGAAAGTCAGCGGCCGCAGCGCGCTCGCCCGCTTCGAATTCGACAGCGGTACGCTGACGTTGACCGAGGCCGGCAGCAAGCGGCGTGCGTCGTTGTATCTGCTGGCCGGCGACGCCGAACTCGAGCGCATCGATCCGGGCGGCCTGGATGTGTTCGCGGCCGATCTGGCGGCGTTCAGTGGCCGCCTGAATCTCGAGCATCACACCCTGAAACGCGCACTGACCGATCCGCGGCTGTTCAGCGGCATCGGCAATGCGTACTCGGACGAGATCCTGCATCGCGCGCGCCTGTCGCCGCTGGCGATGACGCATAAGCTGCGCGATGAGGAGATTGCGCGGTTGTACGCGGCCGCGCGGGACACGCTCGAGCAGTGGACTGTCCGCCTGCGTGCGGCCGGCGGCGCCGGTTTTCCGGAAGGGGTTACCGCGTTTCGTCCCGGCATGGCGGTTCACGGCCGCCATGGTCAGCCGTGCCCGGCGTGTGGTACGCCGGTGCAGCGGATTCGTTACGCCGACAATGAAACCAACTACTGTCCGCGCTGCCAGACCGAAGGCCGCGTGCTGGCCGACCGAGCACTGTCGCGACTGCTCAAGGACGACTGGCCCAGAACGGCGGATGAGCTTGAGCGCCTGCACGCCACGCCACGAAGCTGAGCAGATCGGCAGCCGCCGACAGGCGCTGCTACACTGCGATGACTCAACTGTCAGCGCAGGGCGAGGCATGAACGCAGCAAAAATCGTCGCGATCGTGTTGATCGCAGCCGGGGTACTGGGGCTGATCTATCACGGCTTCAGCTACACCAAGGAATCGCACGAGGCCAAGCTCGGTTCGCTGGAGCTGTCGCTGCAGCACAAGGAAAGCGTCGACGTACCGGACTGGTTGAGTGTCGGCGCCATCGTCGCCGGGGCGGCGCTGCTGTTGTTTGGCGGACGTAAACCCTAGCAGCGCCGGCCCCAACCTCGCCGGCGCGCAGACGCTCCCGCGTGATTCTTCCGGCGCCCGCACGCGAGCGTCTGCTATTGGCGCTGGCTGCCGTCGCGGTGTTGCTCACGCGCCTGCCGTGGATCGGCAGCGGCTACGGTTCGGATGCCGATGGCTATCGCGTAGTGATCGCGGCGCGGCAGATTGCGCGCACCGGCGTCTACGAGGCCTCGCGGCTTCCCGGTTATCCGGTCTACGAATACCTGACCGCACTCAGCGCGGCAGCAGCGCCCTGGGTGTCGAACGCGGTCACCGCGCTGCTCAGCGCAGCCGCGTTTGTGCTGTTTGCGCTGATCGTGCGCGAGCTCGGCGTACGCCAGTATCTGCTGATCGCGCTCGCATTCGCGATGACACCGGTCATTTATCTGAACAGCAGCTGCACCATGGACTATATTCCGGCCCTCGCCGGCCAGCTCGCTGCTACCTATGCGGTGATGCGCCGTCGCCCGATGCTTGCCGGCCTGCTGCTGGGGTTGGGCGTCGGTTGCCGCATCACGGCCGGAGCACTGGCGCTGCCGCTCTTCCTGTGGATGCTGCTGACTGCTGCGCCCCGGCTGGCGCTGCGGCAGTGCCTGGCGTTTGGGATCACGCTGCTGTTGGTCAGTGCGCTGTGTTTCCTGCCGGTGTGGCGGCGCTACGGCGCCGACTTCTTTGCGTTTTACGACAACGGCGGCTATCCGCCGCTCGATGTGGTCTATGCCCGTGCACTGCCGCTGGTGTGGGGAGAGCTGGGACTGCTCGCGCTGCTGGCACTGCTATGCGCGGTACCCCTCTATTATAGATATACCCGCCGGGCGCTTGATGAGCCACGCGCGCGGCACGCACTGGCGCTTGCCGGGGTGGCGATCGCGCTATACCTGATCGCGTTCCTGCGCCTTCCGGACGAGGCCGGTTACCTGGTGCCGATAGTGCCGTTCGTACTGCTGGCGGTTGCCCTGCTGACGCCACCGTGGGCCGCCGGCGCGGTGGCGGTAGCGCTGATGCTGTCGTCGTGGGTGGGGTTTGATCACGCGGTGCCCGCCCTCGATGGTCCAGTCATCGAGGATCACCTGGTGCGCGAGTCGCAGCAGCGCTCGACGCGTGCGGTCATCGATGCGGTCGCTCGGCTCCCCGGTCGCGCCACGATCGTCTGCGGGTGGGTGTTGCCTCGCATCACCCTGGCGCTCGACGGCGATCGGGAGGGGCCGCATCAGTTCATTTACCTGGTCGAAAACCCCGCTGACTACCAGCACTACCTGGCCGAAGGGCGGGATCTTTATTATCTGCCCGGCGTGGATCTGTATGAATCGCAGGCCCACGATCTGGAACTGGCCGAGCTGGGTGCGCGACAACTTGCCGTGCCGCGCGAACGCCAGCGGCCGGCGTCCACGGGGGAGTGAGTTCGGCAGCGAGTCGGCGCCGGCGTACTACCCCGGGGGTGGAATCGCCGGGCCGGAATCACTAGACTGCGCGCGCGCTGCGTTGGCGCAGCCGTCAGCAAGGAGTACAGCCAAGTGGGCAAAGGCGATCGCAAGACCCGTCGCGGCA
>DATNNU010000225.1:0-6612 GCA_035601675.1 Steroidobacteraceae bacterium
TGAGCGCCCGTAACATGGTCCCGCAACGCAGTAGCCGGTCAGTTTCTCGAACATCGCTCCGTGCACACTGCACAGGATCAAGCTGCGATCGCCGGTGAGAAATCCGTTCGGCGTGTAGTTGAGCGGATAGTGCAGATGCGCACAACGGTTCACATAGGCCCGCACGCCATCGGCCACGCGCAGCACGAAGCCGCGCAGCGGCCAATCGCCGCGGCCCAGTCGAAATTCGCGGCAACCATCCGCCGGCAGATCGGCCAGGCGACACAGCACCCGGGCCAGATCAATCTCCGGCGTCGGCTGCATCGCAGCGCTCAGGCCGCTGCGCTGGCGCGCAACGGCACGAAGTCGGCGCGCCTGGACAACAAATACAGCAGTACCAGCGCCGGGATGCTCAGCGCGGCGGTATATAAGAAGAACGGCGGATAGCCGATGTGGTCGACCACGATTCCGGAAGTACCCATCAGCAGCTTTCCCGGCAGCGCGTACAGCGACGACAGCACGGCATACTGGGTCGCGGTGTAGGCAGCACTCGTCAACGACGACATGAACGCGATCAAGGCGGTGCCATGAACGCCTTGCGCAAAATTATCCAGGCTGATCACGCTGGCGAGCCCGGCCAGGCTCGGCTGGCCGCGCGCCGCCAGGATGCCGTACGACAGATTGGAAATGATGACCAGTGCGCTGCCGAGTACCAGCGAACGCGTGCGCCCCAGTTTAGCGACCGCCAGCCCGCCGACCAGAATCCCGACGACACTGAGCACGGTACCGTAGATCTTGGCGATTGCGGCGATCTGTTTGAGCGTAAAGCCCAGGTCGAGATAAAACGGATTCGCCATCGATCCCATGGTGTAATCGGTCAGGCGATAGGTGCCGATGAACGCGAAGATCAGCAGTCCCAGCGGCGCACCGTAGCGTGCAAAGAAATCCAGCATCGGGCACAGCACCGCGCCCAGAAACCAGGCGCCCGCATGACGCAGCGAGTGCGGCCAGTGCGCGCGTCGAGCGAGCCAATCGACCACACGCTGCTCGGTCAGCACCGACAGCAGCGGCGCAATGCGTTCGGGTTCGCGCACCAGCAAGGTCGCCAGCACGCCGACGCCGACCAGCGCCGCCATGGTGGTGTAGCTTCTGGCCCAGCCGAGGTCGGCGGCGATCCATAGCGCCCCAGCCTGGCCGACCAGGATCGCCAACCGATAGCCGAGTTGATACGCGGCCGCCATCGCGCCCTGCTCTCGCATGGGCGCGGACTCGATTCTCCAGGCATCGATCGCCACATCCTGGGTGGCCGCCGCGAATGCCAGCAACAGCGCGAGCACGGCCATACGTGCGACCTGAGTCCTCGGATCGCTGACCGATAATGCCATCAACGCGCTCGCGATCCCGACCTGCGCCAGCAGCATCCAGCTACGGCGCTGGCCAAGCAGGCGACCGATCACCGGCAAGCGCAGCCGGTCGATCACCGGCGCCCAGAGGAACTTCAAGGTGTAGACCAGGCCGACCCATGACAGCATGCCGATGGTCGCGCGCTCGATCCCGCTCTGGCGCAGCCACGCCGACAGGGTGCTGTAGATGAGCATGAATGGCAGTCCGCTGGAAAATCCCAGCGCCAGCATCGACAGCATGCGCGGCTGGCCATAGACCCGCAGTGCGTCGAGCCAGCCGCCGGCGCGACGCGGTCGCCCGGGCAGCTCCGAATCACTGTTCAAAGCCGATAATCCATGATCAGCGGCGCGTGATCGGAAAAGCGTGGCTCCTTGTGGATGTGCGCGCGCTGTGGCGTGCCGGCAAGCCCAGGGCTCAGTATCTGGTAATCAATCCGCCAGCCGACATTCTTCGCCCACGCCTGGCCGCGGTTCGACCACCAGGTGTAGTGATCCGGCTCCGGCACCAGCGAGCGAAAGGCGTCGATATACCTTTCCGGCCCGAGCAGCTGATCCATCCAGGCCCGCTCCTCGGGCAGAAAGCCCGAGTTCTTCTGGTTCGACTTCCAGTTCTTCAGATCGATCGGCTTGTGCGCGATATTCCAGTCGCCGCAGATGATGTACTCGCGTCGCGAGCGCCGGAGCTTACGCAGGTGCGGCATGAACGCCTGCAGAAATCGGAACTTCGAGGCCTGTCGTTCAGGTCCGGCCGAGCCCGAGGGCAGATACAGCGAGATGACAGACAGCTTATCAAACTGCAGCTCGAGATAACGTCCCTCGCGATCGAACTCGTTGACCTTGAAGCCGCGCAGCACCCGCTGCGGCTCGCGTCGCGAGAGTACGGCGACGCCGGCATAGCCTAAGCGTTCCGCGGCATAGAAATGGTGCAGGTAGCCGGGCAGGCTGCACTCGTGGCCCTCGAGCTGGTGCTCGAGCGCTCGCGTCTCCTGCAGGCAAACCACATCAGCGTTGTGCTTCGCGAGGAATGGGAACAGGCCGCGGCGCGAGGCCGAACGTATGCCATTGACGTTCAGGGTGATGATGCGCATGCGGCAATGATACCCTTTGCGATAGGGTCTGCAGGGCGAGCCGGTGCGCGATTACCAACGACAATTCCTGAACCTTGCGCTCGCGCGGCAGGCGCTGCGCTTCGGCGAATTCACGCTGAAATCCGGCCGCGTCAGCCCGTACTTTTTCAACGCCGGCCTGTTCAGCGATGGCGTCTCGATCGCCGCCTTAGGAAGCTGCTATGCCGCCGCTCTGGCGCAGTCCGGGCTGCAATTCGACTTATTGTTCGGGCCTGCCTACAAGGGCATCCCCCTGGTCACCGCCACGGCCATCGCCTTCGCCGAGCAGCATCAGCGCAATGTTCCCTGGGCATTCAACCGCAAGGAGACCAAGGATCACGGCGAATCCGGTCGGGTGGTCGGCAGCGCGCTGGCCGGACGCATCGTGATCATCGACGATGTCATCACCGCCGGCACTGCGATCCGCGAGTCGATTGAGCTGATTGTGCAGGCCGGCGCCGAACCGGTCGCCGTCGCGCTGGCGCTCGATCGCGAGGAACGCGGCCAGGCCGAGCGCTCGGCAGTCCAGGAGATCGAGGCCCTGTACGGGCTGCGATGCATTACGCTGCTGACGCTCAGCGAACTCATTGCGGCGCTTGAAAGCGCGGACGACCTGCTTGGGACTGCGCGGTCCACCGCCCCGACCCCCAAACAGCTCGCCGCCATGCGCAGCTACCGGCTCAAATACGGCGTCACCACGCCTTGAGCCGCATCCCGCTTGCAGCGGCGGCCCCGACGTGGACAATGACCCTACTAATGCTTCGCGGGCGGGACATCCTTCTGAACCTGGTGGCGCTGTGCGCGGCGGTCGCGGCGGCGGCGGCCCACAACCCGTCCGCCACCGCGCCTGCGCAGACCTACCGCTGGACGGACGACAAGGGCATCGTGCATTACGGCGACAGCGTACCTGCGGAGTACGCGGGCAAAGAGCGCTCGGTACTCAATGGCCAGGGGGTAGAGGTCCGCCGCCTCGAAGGGCATAAGACCCCGGCGGAGCTGGCCCAACAGGGACAGGCCGAGGACCTCGCCCGGCAGCGCGCCCAGCACGACCAGACCCTGCTGTCGACTTATGTTTCGGCTAAGGATATTGAGGCCTTGCGCGACGAACGGCTGGCGCAGGTTGACGGCCAGCTGCAGGCCTCTTCCACCTATATCGAATCGCTGGCTACCCGGCTCGGAGCGCTGCAGGAGCGCGCGCTGCAGTTCAAGCCCTATAGCAGCGACGCCAACGCGCACCGCATGCCCGACGAATTGGCCGAGGAACTGGTGCGCACTGCGAACGAGGCGCGCAACCAGCGCAAGGCGCTCGAAGCCAAGCGCAAGGAAGAGGCCGATATGCGCGCGCAATTCGAGGCCGACATCCAGCGCTTCCGCGAGTTGACGGCAAAAACGCGCTCCTGACCCCGCAGCGCTCCTTCAATGCTGGCCGGAGTGGCCAAAGCCGCCCTCCCCACGCGTACTGGCTTTGAAATCGCTCACAATCTCAAGCGCCACCTGCACCACCGGCACGACCACCAGCTGCGCGACGCGCTCGCCAGGCTGGATCTCATAGCGCGCGGTGCCGCGATTCCAGCACGACACCATCAGCGCTCCCTGATAGTCCGAATCGATGAGCCCCACCAGATTGCCAAGCACGATGCCATGCTTATGACCCAGGCCTGAGCGCGGCAGGATCACGGCCGCCAGATTCGGATCTGCCAGATGGATCGAAAGACCGGTGGGAATAAGTTCGGCCTGTCCTGGCTCGAGCCTGAGCGGCGCATCGATGCAGGCGCGCAGGTCCAGGCCGGCGGCGCCCACCGTCGCATACTGTGGCAGCGGAAACTCGCTGCCTATGCGCGCGTCAAGGATCCGGACCTGAAGGGCGCGGCGGGTATGCGCATCCATGCACTAGGATGCCCGAGCGCCCTCACGTGTCGCAAGCGCTCCGATCTCTGGTTCGGCTGCGTTATCGCGCCCGCGGGCGGCGAGCTGCGCCTGGTAGTGCTCGATGATCAGGCCGGTCAGCGCCCGCGCCAGTTCGTGCTTGCTGGCGACCGGCAGTTCGACCCGGCCACCGCGCCATAGCACCAGCAGCGAATTGTCGTCGCAGTCGAAGGCTTTGGTGTGGCCGACTTCATTCGCCGCAATCAGATCCAGGTTCTTCGCCAGCAGCTTGGCGCGCGCGTAATGCTCGACGGCGTTGGTCTCGGCCGCGAACCCGACCATGAACGGGCGCTGCGCGCTGGCGCTGACCTGCGAGAGAATATCCGTGGTGCGCGTGAGCTCGAGCGCCAGCGTCTCGCTGCTCTTCTTGATCTTCTGCGCCGCGCAGGCAACCGGCCGGTAATCAGCCACGGCCGCGGTACCGATAAAAATCGCAGTGCCGGGAAGCTCGCGCTGTACTGCGGCGTACATCTGCTCGCAGCTCTCGACATCGATGCGGCGCACGCCCGGCGGCGTCGGCAGGAATACCGGACCGCTGATCAGCACCACATCGGCACCCGCTGCGCGCATCGCCTGCGCCATCGCGAAGCCCATCTTGCCGGAGCTGCGGTTGCTGACGAAGCGCACCGGATCAATACATTCGCGCGTCGGCCCGGCAGTCAGCAACACGCGCCGGCCCAGTAGCGGCCCGGCAGGCGCCAGCAGCAGCGCGATCTGCGACACGATTTCGGTGGGCTCCAGCAGTCGGCCGGGGCCGTGCTCACCGCAGGCCTGATCGCCGACGCCCGGGCCGATCAGGTGCACCCCGCGAGCCGTGAGCAGCTCGACGTTGGAGCGGGTGGCGGCGTTGCCCCACATCAGCTGATTCATCGCCGGCGCCACCGCGATCGGCGCGGCGCTCGCCAGGCACAGCGTGGTCAGCAGATCGTCGGCCAATCCGTGCGCGAGCCGTGCGAGGAAATCGGCACTGGCCGGAGCCACCAGCACCAGCTCGGCCCAACGCGCCAGCTCGATGTGCCCCATAGCCGCTTCCGCGGCAGCATCCCACAGATCGGTGCGCACCGTGCGTCCCGACAGGGCCTGGAACGTGGTCGGCGTGACAAATTCCCTGGCGGCGGCCGTCATCACGACCTGCACCTGCGCGCCGTGCTCGATCAGCCGGCGAACCAGGTCCGCGCTCTTGTAGGCCGCGATACCGCCGGTCACCCCGAGCAGAATGCGTTTGCCTTGCATCGTGTAATTATCGGCCTTTTGACCCATGCGCGCACGATATGACGATCCTACGTCAGCGCCATATCGCTGCACCATAGCGCCGCACACTAACGCAAGGTTGCAGCATGAGCATCAAGGACTGGCCGGTGAACGAGCGCCCGCGCGAGAAACTGCTCGCCAATGGCGCGCATTCGCTCTCGGACGCGGAGCTGCTGGCTGTGTTATTGGGCGCCTCCGGGCGCCGCGGCCAGGATGCCGTCGCTATGGCGCGCGAGCTGCTGCGCCGGCATCAGTCCCTGCGCGGCCTGCTGTCGGCGCAGCGCCAGCACACCCTGAGCGGTCGCGGCAGCTGCATAATTCCCGACACGCCCGCCACTCCCGGCCTGGGCACCGTCGGCTACTGCCGGTTGCAGGCCGCCGTGGAGCTGGCGCGGCGCCACTACGCCGAGGCCATGCGGGCCGGGCCGCCGCTCGACTCGCCGCAGGCGACCCGCGATTTTCTGATCCGTCGGCTGCGCGATACGCCGCACGAATTATTCTGCTGCCTGCATCTGGACAATCGGCATCGGCTGATTGCGTTCGATGAGCTGTTCCGCGGCACTATCGACGGCGCCAGCGTGCATCCGCGTGAGGTGGTGAAGCAGGCACTGGCGCGCAATGCGGCCGCGGTCATATTGGCGCATAACCATCCGTCCGGAGTCGCCGAGCCCAGTCAGGCCGACGAGCTGGTCACGCGGCGGCTGCGCGAAGCGCTGCAGCTGGTCGACATTCGCGTGCTCGATCACATGATCGTCGCTGACAACGGTTGCCTGTCGTTCGCCGAACGTGGACTCCTTTGAATGTGAACGTGCGGCTGGCACACGCCCGCCGCCACTCCTGGTGTAGGCTTGCGCTCCGGAACGCTACGTCGCGAGGCCAGCCTATGACCGGGGTTGAACACCGTGAGCCTCGCCCTGCCGCGCGCACTGCAGGATCCGAACGTTCCC